>CALFOF010000282.1 GCA_937919075.1 uncultured Cyanobium sp.
GCGCCATCCTGGCCACCGCCCTGGTGCTGCTGGCCGTGTTCGTTCCTGTGGCCTTTTTCCCGGGTGCCACCGGTGTGATCTACCGGCAGTTCGCGCTCACGATCGTGTTCTCCATTATTGTTTCCACCTTCAATGCGATCACCGGCAAGCCGTTGCAATCGGCGTTGTTGCTCGGTGGTGGCAAGACCGAACCCAGGGGCTGGCGCTGGACGGCGATTGGCGGTGCCTTGGGCGCGCTGTACGGCACCCTGGCCGGCGGCTGGCTGCTGGCCGTGGTGCTGGGCCTGGTGGGTGCGGTGGTGGGCTCCTTCTTGATGCCCATCTTCACGGCCTTCAACATGCTGTTCGCGCAGGTGGCCCGCGGCTATGCCGCCCTGCTTCAGCAGGTGATCCGGCTCCGGCGGCTGGTGCTGGTGGCGTTGCTGGGCGGGGTGTTGGTCACAGGTGCAGCTTTTGTGCTCATTCCCACCGGCTTCGTCCCCACGGAAGACCAGGGCTATGGCCTGGGCATCATTCAATTGCCCGCTCAGTCGTCGATCGAGGCCACCATGGTGGTGGCGGATGAGGCCCGCAAAATCATCGCCAAGGAGCCTGATGTGGTGTCCGGAGAGCTGGTGGGTGGGGCTGGATTTAACGGCGGCTCGCTCAATCAGGGCTTCTTCTTCTTTGGCTTCAAGCCGATTGAGGAACGCACCAGCCCTCAGCAATCGGCCAACGCCATCATCGGGCGGATGAACGAGGCCTTCGCCAAGATCCCTGGCGCGATCGTGCTCGCCCAGGCACCGGCGGCCGTGCCGGGCTTCGGCGCCCAGGGCGGGCTCTCCTTCCAGTTCAACGACCTCAGCAACGGCGGCTACAGCCCCACCGAACTGGCAGGTCTGGCCAAGGAACTGATTGCCAAGGCCAGGGCCACCGGCACCTTCGAAAACCTCTACACCCAGTTCGTCAGTGATGCCCCGGTGTGGCGTCTCGATGTGGACCGTGACCGCATGGCCTCGCTCGACATCGACTACAGCGCCGCCATGGAGGCCCTGGGCACCCTCACCGGTGGCAGCTTCGTCAACCAGACCTACGAGCAGCAGCAATACCGCCAGGTGTACGTGCAGGCCGATGCCAGTCACCGCACCATGATCCAGGACCTCAACAATCTCTATGTGAGCAACCGCGCTGGTGCGCTGGTGCCCCTCTCCAACGTGGTGAAGGCCCGCCTCGATAGCGCCCCGCCGATCATCAGCCACTTTGATCTCTATCGCACGGTGCTGATTCAGGGTGTGGAGGCCGCCGGCAAGAGCAGCGGCCAGGCGATCGACACGATCTCGGCGGTGTTCCGCCGGCTCAACTTCGCCAACATCGGTTCGGCCTGGTCGGCGCTGACCCGATCAGAGGTGCAGGCCGGAGCCCTGGCGATCCTGGTGTTCGCTCTTGGGATCGTGGTGGTGTATCTGGTGCTCTCGGCGCAGTACGGCAGCTACATCGATCCGCTGATCATCCTGATGACGGTGCCCCTGGCCATGCTCGGCGCGCTGATGTTCCTGGTGTTGCGCGGCCAGGTGAACAACGTGTATGCCCAAGTGGGCCTGGTGACGTTGATCGGTCTGGCAGCCAAGAACGGCATCTTGATCGTGGATCTGGCCAACCAGCGCATGGAGCAGGGGATGAGCGCCACCGAAGCGGCCGTAGCGGCCGCCTGTTCCCGCCTGCGCCCGATCCTGATGACGGCGATGGCGGCGCTGGCCGGCTTCTTCCCCCTGCTGGTGGCCAGCGGCGCCGGCGCGCTCAGCCAGCAGTCGCTGGGGGCGGTGATCTTCGGCGGGCTGCTGGTGGCCACCGCGCTCAGCCTGTTTGTGGTGCCGTCCTTCTATGTGCTGATGAAGCAGTTGGAAGCCTCCTGGTTCCCGGCCAGCCAGGCCACCGAGCCGGTGTTGCCGGCAGGCCCCAGCGCCTGAGATGCCGCTACCCCGCCCTCCTGGCTACCAGCCGCGCCGCCAGTTGCGGGTGGACCGACGCCGCATCGCCCTGGCAGGTTTCCTCTATGCCCTCGCCGTGCTGGTGCTGCTGGTGGTCGCGCATCACGCCTCGCGCACCCCTGGTGAACTTCTGCCGGTGATCCACCCCCGCTTCTGGGCTCTGCTGATTGGCATGGCGGGCTTCTGCGGCGCCTGGGGCGAAACCCTGCGGCAGATCAGCCTCACCCGCCGTGGCCAGCCCGGTGCGCCGCTGGATGAACCCGGAGACGACTCCTAAGGAATCAGCCGATCAGGTGATCACCGTGGGCCGGTCCATGCCGGTGCGGCTGTGGATTTCAGCCAGGCCATCGGCGGCGGTGATCAGATCGGCGAGTGCGGCCTGGGGATCCTGGGCCAGATTGCCGCCGGAAGGCACGAAGCTCTCGAGGTAGAGGCGCAGGGTGGCGCCCTGGGTGCCGGTGCCAGAGAGGCGGAACACCACCCGGCTGCCGTCGTCGAGCAACAGGCGCAAGCCCTGCCCCCGCGTGGTCGATTGATCCACGGGATCGTCGTAGCTGAAGTCGTCGGCGGTGGCGATCGAGCGGCCGGCAAGGACGGTGCCCTTCAAGGAGGGCAGCAGGCCATGAAGGCGGTCGTAGAGGCCATGGGCGCGATCGCTGGCAATGGCTTCGTAATCGTGGCGGGAGTAGTAGTGGCGGCCGAAGTGGGCCCAGTGGCTGGCCATCACCTCGGCCACCGAGCAGCGGCGTTTGGCCAGGATCTGCAGCCAGAACAGCACCGCCCACAGCCCGTCTTTTTCGCGGATGTGGTTGCTGCCGGTGCCGAAGCTTTCCTCGCCGCAGAGGGTGATCCGGCCGGCATCGAGCAGGTTGCCGAAGAACTTCCAGCCCGTGGGCGTTTCGTAGCAGGGGAGCCCCAGCTCGGCGGCCACCACATCCACCGCAGCGCTGGTGGGCATCGAGCGGGCCACGCCGGCCAGGCCACCGGCATAGCCCGGTGCCAACGCCGCATTGGCGGTGAGCACCGCCAGGCTGTCGCTGGGGTTCACGAAACAGCGGCGGCCCAGGATCATGTTGCGATCGCCATCGCCGTCGCAGGCGGCACCGAAGCTGTAGGCGTCGCCATCGAGCAGCAGTTCTGCCAGCTCATGGGCGTAGGTGAGGTTGGGATCGGGGTGGCCGCCGCCGAAATCCTCCAGCGGGATGCCGTTGCGCACCGTGCCCTTCGGTGCCCCCAGCAGCCCTTCAAACAAGCGGCGGGCGTAGGGGCCGGTGACGGCATGCATGGCATCGAAGGCCACCGGGAAATCACTCGCCAGCA
Source organism: uncultured Cyanobium sp. (assembly GCA_937919075.1). Lineage (GTDB taxonomy): Bacteria > Cyanobacteriota > Cyanobacteriia > PCC-6307 > Cyanobiaceae > MW101C3. The sequence continues at coordinate 3,288 of CALFOF010000282.1, forward strand.
GGTCGGCGATCGCGTCGAAGTCGAACAGGCCCTGCAGCAGCGTCAGGTAGTCGTCGACCCCGTCGATCACCTCCACCTGCAACCCGCTGAGGCGGTAGCTGCCGGGTGCCTCCAGAGGTACGGGGTTGCCCGCCAAGATCTGGTAGCCGTCGAGGGTCAAGGTGGCGGCGTAGATGGCATCGGTGATCGATTCCGGCGCCGGGCCACCGTTCGCCCCGTTCACCTTTACGCCGAAATCGCCGTCGGGCCCGCCGGAGTTGTGGCTGGCCGAAAGGATGATGCCGCCGATCGCTGCGTGCCTGCGGATCAGGTGGGAGGCGGCGGGGGTCGAGAGGATGCCGTCGGTGGTGGTGATCAGCCGGGCCAGGCCATGGGCGGCGCCCATGCGGCAGATCACATCGATGGCATGGCGGTTGCCATAGCGGCCATCGCCTCCGAGGATCAAGGTGCCGCCCTCCACGCCCGGCAGCACCCGGAACACCGCTTCCACGAAGCTTTCCAGGTAGTGGGGCTGCTCGAACTGTCTGGTGCTTTTGCGCAGCCCGGAGGTGCCTGGCTTCTGGTCGGTGAAAGGGCTGGCCAGCGTCACGCGGCAGGGGGCAGCGGAGCCTGCGGAAGCGCTGCTCGTCATCGGGCCAACTGTGTGGGGCTCCAAAGTAACCCTGCTTCCAGAGGGGCAGATCCGGGCAACCTCAGTAGCGTGCGCAGGGACACCCCCCTTTGCTTTGCAGGTCCGTGCGCGTGACACCGTCCACTCCCGTCCGGCTCCGTCTTTGGGGCCGATC
>CALFOF010000283.1 GCA_937919075.1 uncultured Cyanobium sp.
GATCCCCGCCAGGCCCTGCCCACGAGCCGCGCCAAACCTGCTTCACCCAAGTAAGCGCACGGTGATCACGACATCGCGATGGCTGCGCAGGGGTGACCTCAAGCGTCAGTCGAACAGGTGGGCAAAGCCGAAATGCCTGAGCCCTTCCACGATGCCCTCACAGCCAGGGGCGCGCGCCGCATAGGTGCGCTGCAGGCGGGGCAGTGCCTGGCGCAGGGCCGGTTCGGCGTTGCCCACCATCACGCCCTTGAGGCCGGTCTCGAACATGGCCAGATCGTTGAGGCTGTCTCCCGCGGTGATCACCGTGTTCGGATCCAGCTCCAGCCACTGCAGCAGTGCCAGCAGAGTCGAGCCCTTGTTAACGCCCACTGGCAGCAAATCCAGATAGCGGTCGGCAGAGATGAGGCAATCCACCCCCTGGGCGCTCAGCCGGGCAGGCAGCCCCGGGTCGAGCTTGCCCAGGTCCACGTCGTAGGCGAGGCGGCGGTGGGCACTCACCGGCTGGGGGCTGAGTCCGGGCTGGTTGCGCAGCAGCGGCGCCAGTCGTTCCGCGCAGCCCTGCCAGCGACGCTCGATCGGCTCCACCAGACCCGGCAGAAGCGCCAGGCTGGTGCCACAGGCCACGGTGGCACCCACGTCACTGATCACCAGATGGGGATTTGGCGGCCGCTGCGCGGGCTCCTGCAGCAGCAAGCGGCCCACGGAGGCCAGATCCCTGCCGGTACTGAACACATGCAGCACCCGGTCGCGGCGCTGTTCCAACCAGGCATAGAACGCGCCCTTGGCAACCGCACTCCCCTCCAGCAGCGTGCCATCGAGATCCGTGACGAGCACAAGCTCCGGGTCTAGAGGCAGTCGCGCCACAAGTTGAGCCGTGGCCGGATGGTCGCTCGCGCCTGGATCGTTAGCGCGTCGGTCATTGGCGGGATGGTCGATGGCGAGACGGTCGATGGTGTCGTGGCTTGTGAAGCGCTGGCTGGGGATCCCTGGTTGGTGGGTCCGTGGTTGGTGGGTCCGTCGTCCAAGCACCCCGGAGGACGGGTATCCGAACCAGAAAAAGGCAAACCGGCGACTGTCAAGCCAACGCCAACTTTCGTTACAGTTTCCCGTGTCACTGAGCTCCTGTCATGGCTGACTCCACTTCCCCACGCTTCGTCTTCGTCAACTTCGCGGAAACCTGGAATGGCCGCCTGGCCATGCTGGGCTTCGTGATCGGCCTGGCCACCGAAGTGCTCACAGGCCAAGGAATTCTCTCCCAGATCGGCCTCGGCTGAGTTCCCTGCCTGCTTGTTCCCTTTGGCCCCCATTGCTCCTACGGGAGCAATGGAATTTGTTGATTTGACGTTTCACGGGCGGCCAGTCCACTTACCCCCCACGCTGTCGTCCGATCGGCAAGACTGGGTCCTCGGTGCCGCGATCGCTCCCATGGCTCCCTTCTACGTCAAGAACCGACGCGATGGATCTCGCCTGTTGAGTACCGCACTGGTGGTGTGCGCTGCTGGATTGATGCGTTTCGATCATCCCAGCGGTCGGGCCATCTTCCTGGTGGCTGCCGGCGTGAGTGTCTACTGGGGTTTCTGCTACGGCCGTCTTGAACGCTGATTCCGCCACCGGCGTTCTCACCCGCTTCAGTGTGGCCGAACTCAACAGCGCGATCGGTACCTTGATCGAGCGGGGCTTTGCGCCGCGCTTCCTGCTGGAAGCCACCGTTTCCCGACCTCAGCTCAAGAAGGGTCATCTCTGGCTCACGTTGATGGACGAAGAGGCCTCTATTTCCGGCGTGGTGTGGGCCTCTCAGTTGCCGCGGCTCAGCTTTCGCCCCGGCGATGGAGATGGCGTCACGGTGGTGGGGAAGCTGAATTTCTGGGCGGCCCGGGCCACCCTCTGCGTGCAGGTTCTTGACGTCAGGCCAAGCCTCAGCAGTGTGCTGCGCCGTTTTGAGCGGGTTCGCGATCTGCTCGAACCGTCGGGGATCTTCGCCTCCGCCCGTAAACGCCCCCTTCCCGCTCTCCCCGAAGCGATTGCGTTACTCACGAGCGTTCCCAGTGCAGCGCTCGCCGACATGCTCCGCACCGCCCGGGAACGCTGGCCGGCCACCCGGATCATGATCCTGCCGATCCCTGTGCAGGGAGGCGTGGAGGAAGAGATCTGCCGCGCCATCGCCGCGGTGGGCCGGCACGCTGGTGCACTCGGCATCGAGGCGCTGGTGCTGGCCCGTGGCGGGGGGAGCCGTGAAGATCTCTCCGTCTTCGATGGCGAACGGCTTGCCCAGACCCTGGCGGCGTGTCCGTTGCCTGTCGTTACCGGGCTCGGCCATGAAAATGACACCACCATTGCCGACCTGGTGGCGGACTACCGGGCCGCCACCCCCACAGCCGCGCTGGTGGCCCTGCTGCCGGATTGCACCAGCGCCCTCCAGCGTCTGCGCTCGCTCCGATCGCAGCTAGGGGGAGAACTGCGCTGGCGGCTGCAGAGCCAACGCCAGGCCCTGCTCGCCCTGGCGGCCCAGCGCGTCCGCAGTCATCCCGCCCATATCCTGCAACAGCGCCGCCAACGGCTCCAACAGCTGGGGCACCTGCGCGAAGCCCTCTCACCGCAGCGCCTGCTGCGGCGGGGCTTCTGCCTGGCCCGTGGTGAGGAGGGTCAGCTGGTGCGCTCGCTGGCGCAGGTGAGCACCGGTCAGCACCTGCAGCTGCAGTGGGCCGATGGCCTGGCGGGCGTCCAGGTCACCCACACCAACCCCACCAGCGAAGTCGTGGTGGATCCTTTCGCCGTTCTGTCTTCGCCATGACCACACGCAAGAGCAAGTCGCCGGCCAAGGACGCCACTGGCGCCAAGGCCTCCCTACCGCTCGCCTGGGCGGCAGAAGTCGCCGAACTCACTTACAGCCAGGCGCTTACAGCGCTGGAGCTGTCCCTGGCTCAGCTGCAGTCGGAGGATCTCGAAGTGGAAAAGATGGCTGAGCTCTATCAGCGGGCCCTTGCCTATGGCGAACGCTGCGAAGCCGTGCTGCAGCAGGTGGAGCAAGAGGTCTTGCAGCTTGAGGTCACTGAGCTCGACCAGGCCACAACTACCCCGTTCACGGAGACACTGCCTTGACGACACCATCGGCTTCAGATCTGCCCGCTTCCGTGCCGATCACAGGGACGCCCACCGGCGCGCATCGGCTCCAGTGGCTGTATCTGGCATTGGCAGTGATGGGAGCTGTCCTGCCCTGGCTGGCCAATCTGGAGTTCATCCAACACAGTGACAACGCCTTCGATCTGGGCCTGTTCCTCCATCTGGCCAATGCCAACCCGGCGGCGCAGTCACTGTCGCGTGATCTGTTCATCGGCGCCTCAGCCGTGACAATCTGGATGGTGGCGGAAGGGCGCCGCTTGCAGGTGAAGGGCCTGGGGATCTGCCTGCTGTGCTGTGTGACGCTCGCCTTCGCCTGCGGCGCTCCCTTGTTCCTGTTTCTGCGCGAGAGGCGGTTGCAGGAGTTGGAGCGGGCTGGTGCAGTCAACGCAACGGATTGAGGGAGTTCACCGGTGTCTGCGATGTCACCTCACGGTTGTTGAGGGTGATGATGCCGGTCGTTCCTTCACAACCGAGGAGCATTCACAGGGAAGGCTCTTTTGCTCTGTGATACCAAGCAATCCATACCGTCTGCTCAGTAGGAAAAGCAATCCATACCGTCTGCTCTGTTGCACAAACCAATCGAGACCGGGAGGGCCTGCAATGTCGTGCCATGCCATGGCTTGCCTGGCGTGCTGACGTGCTGTGTCTGACGTGCCGGGTTACTCCGGCGGTACAGAGTCATTGATCGGCCTTGCAGCAATGTCGATGGTCACATCGCGTGGCTCGGGATCGGACCCTTCGTGGCGATTCGCTCCGTCCATCCCGGGCTCACTATCAATCTGGATGGACAGGGAGCGGTTGAACAGCGAACTAGGGAATGGTGACCGCCGCAACCTGGCGTCGGCCAAAGCCTGTGATTGGCGATCTGAGCTGCGAGACGATGGTCCGTCAGGGTCAAGGCGCGAGCCACAGGCTGGGCACTGCTCCACAGCCATGGTGGTGAGTCCGCAGTTGGAACATGTGCGCACCCGGCTGCTGAGAATCCGCCAAGCCAGCCAGCCCCCGCCCGCCAACAGAAAGGGCAACAGCACAATCACGAGGGTGAGCCCCCCTAACAGATCGAGGATCAGCCGTCCTGCAGGCCCTGGAGCAAGCAGTATCAACGCGCCTAACACGATCCAAACCCAGGGAATGCGGCGCTCCATCAGCGCTGAAAGCGAGGGTCGCTTTCGATCCATCGCTCTAGGGCTGCAAGCCCTTCAATGCCCGCCCAGCCGAACAGGGCAGTGCCCACCAGGAAGCAAAACAGAAGGCCAGCCCCCAGCAGCACAGGCACCAAAGCGAGGCTGAGTAGACCGATCAGCACAATGGAACCGACGCCAGCGGCGAGCAATAACACGCTGGCTGGGAGTGGTCGGAGTGAGAGACCTGTTCGAGCCACGCGGTTACCTCCAATGATCATCATCTTCGCGTGAGCGCAGCGGACTGGTCGGCCAGACCGAGGTGTGGATCGCCCCCACTGCCCCGCCGTCCCAGCACCACGCTCCAAGCGATGCCGTAATAGAAGATCAAACCCTGCAGCCAGACCCACAGGGTCAGCACCAGCACGCCACTGATCACGCCATAAACCTGAAAGCGAGTGCCGAGCGAAACGAGGCTCCGGCCCACCGCCAGGTTCAAGAGCAACTGAACCACGCCGATCAGCAACGCAGCCGGCAGCAGCGGACGCCACGGAATCGTGACTGACGGCAGCACACGCAACAAAAGGAACGCCACCAACACAGAGGACAGGAGCGAGCCCAACACATTGAGAACGGTGGGATCAGGCAGGAAGACTTGAATCAGCCAGGAGGAGTGTGTATCGAACAATGTACGCCATGTCTGCGTTCCCATGGACCTGATGTTTGTGGTGAGCTGATCAATTACCAACAGCAGACCCACTGAACCCACAAACCCGAACGCCTTGAGACGTTGCAAAGCAAAACGTCGCACAGCACGCAGAGAATCCATCCGAACCGGAGCGGTAATGACGGGAGCATTCCCTGGATCCCCCCACAGTCTGTCGGCTCCGCGCTGCAGGGTGAGATAAGCATTGCTAGATGTGAGCAGCATCATCCCCACACCAAACCAACCGGCACTGCCCCTGGCTGTCTGGAGCCTGAGCAGGGTGGTGCGAATGAACGGCAGTGAAGCTTCAGGAAAAAACTGCGCGGACCAGCTGATGATTTGCTCAGTGAGACCATCCTCCCTGCCGAGAATGCCACTCGCCGTGGAGAGCACGATCAATAGCGCCGGAAAGATCGACTGAAGTGTGTGGTAAGCGAAGGCTGCACTGAGATCAATACAGTCACATCGATCCCAAAGGCGATAGGCCCTCCACCCAGTCAGAACGAGTCTCTTAGCTGCCTGCGAAAGCCTGATGGTCACAGCATCAACACGGTCAGCCTTGTTACTGTAAGCAGCCATCAGCTCGGCACAAGCCTCGGCATGGACCAATCAAACCGGGCCGTGGGACCAGGCGCCGATCACGCTCCACAATTCACAGAGGCCTGGCTCACCGGCACTTATACCGTTGCTCGATCTTTCGCTGCCGTCTATTGCTGATGGTCCCGCCACCTTCAATGCGTTCAAAGAGTTCATCCCCATAAGCACTGCCATGGAACAGGAATTGACACCAATTGACTCCTGGCTTGATTCACAGCTTCCGTCTTTCCTGCATCCCGACATGCACCAAATTGACACCGCAGGCTCAACAAAGCAA
>CALFOF010000284.1 GCA_937919075.1 uncultured Cyanobium sp.
CCCCGGATCTCCGGGACCGCTGCCATCAGCGCGGTCTGGATCTTCTTGTCCAGCTCGGCCGTCTGTTCGAGGCTGACCGATGGCAGTTTCTCGATACCCACGATCAGGTCGCCTTCATCCATGGTCGGCATGAAGGTCTTGCCCACCTGGGTGTAGACCAGGCCAGCGACGACCAACATGGCGCCAGCGATGATCGCGATCAGTTTCTGCCGGCCAAGCCCCCACTCCAGCACCGGGCCATAGATGCCCAGCAGCTTGCGGGCAAGCCAGGGGTCTTCGTGCTTGACCTCGCGCAGCAGGTAGGAGGACAGCACGGGGATCACGGTCAGCGACAGCAGCAACGATCCCGCCAGAGCGAAGACGATGGTCAGCGCCACCGGGACGAAGAACTTGCCTTCGAGGTCCTGCAGGGTGAGCAGCGGCAGGAACACCGTGATGATGATCAGGATGCCGGACGTCACCGGTACCGCGACCTCGCGCACCGCCCGGTAGATGATGTGCAGACGCGGCAGCTTGCCACCGGAAGGATCGGTGGCCAGACGCTGGACGATGTTCTCGACCACCACCACCGCGGCATCCACCAACATGCCGATGGCAATGGCCAGCCCTCCCAGACTCATCAGGTTGGCGGACATGCCGACGAAGCGCATCAGGATGAAGGTGATCAACGCCGCCAGCGGAAGTACCAGGGCAACCGTCAGCGCTGCGCGAACGTTGCCGAGGAACAGGGCCAGCAACACGATGACCAACACGGTGGCCTCGATCAGCGCCTTGGACACAGCCCCTACCGCTTTATCGACCAGCGACGAGCGATCGTAGAAGCTGGTGATGGTGATGCCTTTCGGTAGTGTGGCCTCCAGTTCCTTGAGCTTCAGTTGCACACCGGCGACCACTTGGCGGGCGTTGGCGCCAGCCAGGCCGAGCACCAGGCCTTGCACAGCCTCGCCCTTGCCATCCTGGGTCACCACGCCGTAGCGGGTCAGGGTGCCAAGGCGAACCTCGGCCAGGTCGCCAACCCGCACCGGGCTGGAGCTGTTGGAATTGACCACAACGGCCCGCAGGTCATCCAGGGTGCGGATGCTGCCCTCGCTGCGTACCAGCAGGACTTCGTCACCTTCACCCAGTCGGCCGGCACCGTCGTTACGGTTGTTGGTGTTGACCGCGTTGGTCAGCTGCTCAAGGCTCACGCCGCTGGCAGCCATGCGGATGGGATCTGGCAGTACCTCGAAGGTCCTGACCTGGCCACCGAGGGAGTTCACATCCGCCACGCCAGGTACGGTACGCAGCGCCGGCCGGATCACCCAGTCGAGCAGGCTGCGACGTTCGACCAGAGACAAGGTTGTACCGTCCACCGTGAACATAAACATCTCGCCCAGCGGTGTGGTGATCGGCGCCATGCCGCCACTGATGCCGTCCGGCAGGCTGTCGCTCAGGTTGCCGAGACGCTCGGAAACCTGTTGCCGCGCCCAGTAGATGTCAGTGCCATCCTGAAAATCGATGGTGACATCGACCAGGCCGTACTTGGTGACCGAGCGCAGGATCTTGGTCTTGGGAATACCGAGCATTTCCACTTCGATCGGCACGGCAATCCGGCTTTCAACTTCTTCCGGGGTCATCCCCGGTGCCTTCATGATCACCTTGACCTGGGTGCTGGCCACATCAGGGAAGGCATCGATGGGCAGCCCACGGTAGGCATACCAGCCCGCGCCGGTCAGCAACAGCGTCGCCAGCACCATGAACAGGCGCTGGGACAAAGAGAATTGGATAAGACGGCTCAGCATCACTCACCGTCCTCTTCAAGCCAGGCGCCTTTCAGCGCAATCACGCCGGCGACGGCAACCTGGTCCTGTTCGCTGATGTTGCCCTGGACACGGACCAGTTGCCCCGCGCTGACTTCGACCTTGACCGGGCGGGCTTCAAAACCGTCGGGCGTGCGGACGAACACCACGGAGTCGGTCTTGTTGCGAGCGACGGCAGACAGAGGGATGTCCCAGGATTTGCCAGCGGCCTGAACCGGGATCTCCACGGTGACGAGCTCGCCGGGACGCAGGGCGCCGTTGGCATTTTCGATTTCGGCGCGCAGCACCACGAACTGGCTGGTAGCCGAGAGGGTCGGGCTCAGGTTGATGACACGCCCATTAATGCCCTTGTCGACCACCGTTACGCCCGCGCCCGGCTGAATGCCAATACTGGCCGCGGCCGGAATCTGCACGTCCAGCCACAGCGCATCGACCTGGGTGATGTTCAGCAGCGACGTGGCACCGTCGACCCGCTGGCCGGGCCGGACCGAGATGTTGCTGACAATGCCGTCCTGAACGGCGCTGAGGGTGATCCTGTCGGAAGGAATCCCGGAGCGGATGACCTGCTCGATCATGGCCGGGGTCATTCCCGCCAGGGCCAGTTCGGCCTTGGTCTGCACCAGAGTCGCTTCCGCTTCCTTCAGCGTTGCCTGGGCTTCCTGCGCCCGACGCTGCGGAATGATGCCCTCATCGAACAGCTTCTGTTCCCGGGTGTAGGCCTGCCGGGCCAGCGTGGCGCGGGCAGATGCCTGCAACAGCTGGAGCTGGAGCTGGCTCATCGCCGGACTGGACAGGCGCACGACCGGCTCGCCTTTGCGAACGGCCTGGTACTCGCCCACCAGCAGTTGCACCACCACACCTTCAAGTGGGGAACTGACGATCTGCTCCGCTTTCGGAGGCACGACAACCTGGCCGGGATATCGCGTGCTGACCGTCTGTTTCATGCTTTGCACAGCAGACGTCTTGATACCCAGCGCTTGAATCTGTTCATTGGCGACAGAGAACTTCTCAGCACTCATGGCAGGCCCTGAAATAATAAAAGCGATGGCGAAAGAGAGCCCCTTTACACTGCGCAGATAATGTTCGTTATTCATCGAAAGTTCCCCGTGAAGCGCCATGACATGGGCATGCTTTAGACCTGTCTTTGAGGATTTTTAAATCGCAAGGCGAGCGCGGTCGCAGGACACACATGAGTAACCCACTCGTCTGCTGCACCCTTTGCATGGAAGGAGATTGTCGTAGACTCCTCTACAGGTTCGATTCTAGAGGGGGGTGACTATCAGGAACGTTACCGCTGAATTACAAATTTGAAGGATTCCACCTTGCGATGGGCCACAACAACCTGTTCGTCAGCATTTTCGATACGGCAAACAGCCGAATCCCCCTGCTGACCATCGGCTCGAAAAAGATAACCACCGAACTCACCAGCTTTCCTGCCAACGATCAAGTGGAGTTCTACGAGTGGAACAACGAACTGGGCATGCCCATGCTCAGCGTTTCCCAGCTCATGCGTCTGGCTGACGGTACCCAGGTCGGTGTGTACATGACCGTGGATGAATCCTCCGATGCCGAATTGCTCCGGGCGATGCTGAGCTGGGCCCTGATGGCGTCACCCTTCATCCTGGCGCTGATCATGGTCGTGGCCTGGTGGACGGTACGCCGGGGCTTGCTGCCGCTTACGCGCTTTCTGAAAGTCGCGTCGAAGATCTCCACCGACAACATGCAGCATCGGCTGCCTACCGACCGCTTGCCGATCGAACTGCTGGAGCTCGCGGACGGCATCAACTTTATGCTGCACCGCCTGGACGGTGGCGTGCAGCAGCTATCGCAGTTCTCGGACGACCTGTCCCACGAGTTGCGTGCTCCGCTCACTAACCTGATGGGCAAAGCACAGGTGGCCCTGTCACGACCACGCAGCTCGGAGGAGTACCGTGAGGTGCTGGAATCCTGCGCCGAGGAGCTGGATCGCATGAAAAGCATGGTGGCCGACATGCTTTTCCTGGCACATGTCAGCCAGCCTGCAGCCTTGGTGCAATTCGAGACGGTGGCACTGGTCGACGAGGTGCAGAGGGTCAGTGACTTGTTCAGCCTGAGTGCCGAAGAGAGCGGCGTTCGGCTCGATGTGTCAGGCAGTGTCGATGTGATCCAAGGCAATCGCCTGATGATTCAACGGGCAGTGTCCAATTTGCTCTCCAACGCCATTCGCTACTGCCCACAAGGGCAGGCTGTAGTGGTGAAGGTTCACCGTGAGCAGGAGCACATCAGGCTCAGCGTAGGCAATCCAGGCCAAGGTATTCCGGAAGAGCACCTGCCTCATCTGTTCGAACGCTTCTATCGGGTCGACAAAGGGCGTGCGCGCAGCGAGGGAGGCACAGGCCTCGGGCTTGCCATCGTGCGATCGATCATGAGCCTGCACCAAGGCGTGGCGAAGGTAGAAATAACGGGCTCGGGCTTTACCTGGTTCCACCTGAGTTTTCCGGTGAACCGTCTCTGAGCCCAAGGCGTCTTTCAACATTGTAATTCGCGCCTCACGTTGTCGTCAGAGACGCTTCTTTAAGCTTCAGGGGTATCGAAAATCTCACGATCCATTGAGATCCAAACCCCTGGAGTTTCTGAAAATGCGACTGACCCAAGCGCTTCTCATCGGTGTACTGGCTGTTGGTGTGACGACACCGGTATTTGCCGAAGATGGCTACGACCGCTCGATCGAATTCAACAAGAAATTCCGCGAGGACCAGAAACGCCTCTGGGGTGAAAAAGACACCGCAGACAAAGCCAAACCGGCAGAGACCAAAGAAAAGGAAAACGCTAAAAGCCCATCCTAGGCTCATGGATGTGCTGTTTCTCTACTTCCTCCTTCCCCCTCGATCTTGAGGCAGGCGCTTGACCGCCTGCCCCGGATCACCCTCAAGCGGCATCCTCCTCAACGCATCGACAGCTGGACCGCCAGCCCCGCCAGTGCACTCATCACCAGCACCTGGATCACACCGCGCTTGAAGTAGAACAGGGCAATAGCGGCGGCCGCGGCGATAAGTGCGGAGGCCCACTCGAATCCTCCCCCAAAGCCGTTGGGCCAGAGCACGTGGTAACCGAAGAACAACGCCAGATTCAGGATCACACCTACCACGGCGGCGGTGATCCCGGTCAGCGGCGCTGTGAACTTCAGTTCGTTGTGCGTCGACTCCACCAGCGGACCGCCGGCAAGGATGAACAGGAACGAGGGCAGGAAGGTGAACCAGGTGACCAGCACAGCCGCCACCGCGCCCGCCAGGAACGGATGGTCGGTGCCGAACATCGGGTGGATGTAGCTGCCAATGAAGCCGACGAAAGTCACCACCATGATCAACGGCCCCGGCGTTGTTTCCCCCAGGGCCAGGCCGTCGATCATCTGCGTGGGCGACAGCCAGCCGTAGTGACCGACCGCACCTTGGTAGACATAGGGCAACACCGCGTAGGCACCGCCGAAGGTGAGCAACGCAGCCTTGGTGAAGAACCACCCCATCTGGGTCAGAGTGCCTTGCCAGCCGAAGATGACGGTCAGCAACCCCATGGGGAGCATCCATAGCGCCGCACCGATCAGGATCAGCTTGAGCAGATAGCTCCAGCGGAAACGGGCATGCGCGGGTGGCGGTGTATCGTCATCGATCAGCGCAGGCCCGTAACTGGCCTTCCCGGAGCCATGCTTGCCAGCGGTCACGAACTTGTCCGGCAGCACTTTTCCGCCGATGTAGCCCAGCACGGCAGCGGCCAGAACGATCAGCGGGAACGGGACGTTCAGGGCAAAAATGGCGACGAAGGATGCTGCGGCGATCGCCCATAGCCAGCCATTCTTCAATGCCCGGGAACCGATGCGGTGCGCCGCATGAACGACGATCGCGGTGACCGCCGGCTTGATGCCATAGAAGATCCCGGCAACCACCGGAACGTTGCCGAACTCGATATAGACCCACGACAGCCCGATCAGGATGAACAGCGACGGCAGCACGAACAGCCCGCCAGCAATCACCCCGCCCCAGGTCCGGTGCATCAACCAACCGATGTAGGTCGCGAGCTGCTGGGCCTCGGGCCCGGGCAGCAACATGCAGTAGTTCAGGGCATGCAGAAAGCGCTTCTCGCTGATCCAGCGGCGACGCTCCACCAACTCCTGGTGGAGGATGGAGATCTGTCCTGCCGGCCCGCCAAAGCTGATGAAGCCGATCTTCAGCCAGAACAGCAACGCTTCGAACAAGCCCACCGGGGTCGCTGGCTTGAGGGGGGCTTCGCCCGTGGCCAGCGTCGTCGTTTCAGCCATGACCGTTTTCCTCGTTGGCAAAGGCCGCCAGCAGCCCGTCGAAGATGCCGTTTGCCGCTGCCATCAGTTGGTTGTCATCGGTAATGCTCTCGCGCAGGCCCGCCAGGACACGCTCGATGCCGGACGCTTCCGCAGGCTGGCTGCCACCGACATCGAGGTAGTGAACCAGCGCGGCGATGCGTGAAAGGCCTGGAGCCTGCAGCACGAAGCTGTCGATCAGGGTTTCGAAGGTGACGCGGTGCCCGACATGGCTGAACGCGGCGCCATCGAAGTCAAAGCCCAGTGCATCGGCGGGGCAGTCGCTCGGGGATTCCAGCCAGAGGATTTCCGCGCCGCTGTCGATGAAGCGCTGGATGAGCCAGGCACAGGCCAGCCGGTCGACCCAGGGACGTCGACGGGTTGCCCAGCGACGCCCCTGGTAATGACTGTGGTCCAGCAGCGTGACGGGATGATCCTGAATGTGCGGTTCATCAGGTGAGAGGGCACGGCTGATTGCCGTCTCCAGCGCTTCCAGCGCGGTCTCCGTCTGCTGCTTCGCAACGCCGGGGAAGAAGTCGATCAGGGCCAACTGGGCGAAGCTCTTGCGCAGTTTTCTGACCTGGCGAGCGACCTGCAGGGCGTTCTCGGGAAGCAGTCCCTCCCTGCACGCGGCGACTTCGTCGCGCAGCTTGCTGTACTCCTCACTCCGGTCGAACAGGCCGGCGAAGCGAGTTTCTTCGTCCGGGAATGCCAGCAGAAACGCAGTGCCGCCGCTGACCGTCACATCGCGCTCCACGGACTCGAACGCCTCGCGGCCCGCGTCCTGCTCAGGCAACAGGTACACACCGTCGCGCAGCACGGCAGCGCCGCAAGCCTTCAACGCCCGCCAGGCACGCATACGTTCGGTCGCGTTGGCCGTGGGGAGTGCCAACACAAGAAGAAGCCAATTTTTCATGTAGAGAATCAAACATAAAATGTATGAATCTCTACTTTAGCTCTGTTCTCAGGAAAATGCACTGCCGGGATGAGGGTTCGATTCACTCACGTTGACCGTATCCCCCCAGGGGGGATACGCTAGAAACATGAATCACCCGCACTACCCGGAGGTAGCGCATGCTATCCGTTCTAAAAAATCGTACTTATCGACACCTCTTTCTGGCCCAGGTGATCGCCCTGGTGGGCACTGGTCTGGCGACGGTTGCCCTCGGGCTTCTGGCATTCGACCTGGCCGGCGCCCAGGCGGGAGCTGTATTGGGTACCGCGCTCGCCATCAAGATGGCGGCTTACATCGGCGTTGCACCGGTTGCCGCCGCGTTCGCCGAGCATCTGCCGCGCAAGGCGATGCTGGTCACCCTCGATCTGGTCAGGGCAGCGGTCGCGCTGATGCTGCCCTTCGTCACCGAGATCTGGCAGGTGTACGTGCTGATTTTCGTGCTGCAGTCGGCCTCTGCGGCGTTTACGCCAACCTTCCAGGCCACCATCCCTGACATCCTGCCGGATGAGCGCGAGTACACCCGGGCGCTTTCCCTTTCGCGCCTGGCCTATGACCTGGAAAGCGTGATCAGTCCGATGCTGGCCGCGCTGTTGCTTACGGTGGTCAGCTTCCACAGCCTGTTCGCGGGCACGGTGGTGGGCTTCCTGGTGTCCGCCGCGATGGTCGGTACCGTGGTGCTGCCCCTGGCGGCACGAGGACCCAAACGCAGCATCTATGAACGCACCACCAAGGGCATGCGGATTTTCCTGCGCACCCCGCGGCTGCGTGGCCTTCTTGCACTGAACCTGACGATCGCAGCCGCCAGCGCCATGGTCATCGTCAACACCGTGGTACTGGTGCAATCCAAGTTCGCGCTGCCCCAGAGCTCTACCGCCATGGCCTTGATGGCCTTCGGCGGTGGCTCGATGGTGGTCGCCCTGATGCTGCCCAAGCTGCTGGAACGACTGGACGATCGCAAGGCGATGCTGGCCGGCGGTGCCGTGCTGGTAGCCGGTTTGATCCTGGGTACCTTCGTCTCCAGTTACCCGGCGCTGATCCTGTTGTGGCTGGTGTTGGGTGCCGGCTACTCCCTGGCACAGACACCGTCCGGACGCATTCTGCGGCGCTCGTCCTCAGCCCAGGATCGACCTGCGCTGTTCGCCGCCCAGTTCGCCCTTTCACACGCCTGCTGGCTGATCACCTACCCGCTCGCGGGATGGTTGGGGGCAAGCGTCAGCCTGACGGCTTCGTTCATCGGACTGAGTCTGGTTGCCGCCGTAGCCTGGCTGGTGAGCAAGCGGATCTGGCGCCCGGAGTATGAGGAAGACGTGGTAGCGCACAATCACGATGACCTGCCGGAAGACCACCCGCACGTGGCCAACGGCAATGCGCATGCGCACTCGTTCGTCATCGATGACGATCACCGGAAATGGCCAAAGCCATAAAGCCCGCGTTGCACGGGTTCTATCGATGATCTTCGCGTAATCCAGAAAGAAACAGGGCCGCTTTAGCGGCCCTGTTTGCATCACTCGTGCGAGTGGCCGTGACCCGCATCGCCAGACTTCGATTCGGTATCAGTACCACCGCAGGCAGCCAACAGGCCGAGGAAGCTCAGCACAACGAGCGATTTGAGGATTTTGGTAGTCATCTTCAGCTATTCCAATTGAGATCAAAAAGTCGGGGCGAACAACAGGTTCGCCCCGGCGGGATTACTTCTTCACGTTCAGGTAGTCGCCAGTCGTGTTCAGCACGATGGTGACATCGGCGTTGGTGCGGTTACGCCAGAACCAGCCATGGGTGCCATCGAACAGCGCGGTCAGGTCGCCCTTGTCGCCTTTCACCTGACGCCCTTTGCTGTAGCTGTGGAAATCGCCTTGGGCGGCGTTGTAGATCTCACCGTGGGTGTCGTGGTTGACCGGGCCGGATGCGGTCCATTCATAGCTCACAGTGCTGCCCTTGAGCATTTCCAGCTTGATCTCCCGACCTTCGCCTGGCGTCAGGGTTACGGTGACCTGATCGGACTTGGCGTTGGCAGCAGGTTTGCTGGATACGGGAGCCGCGGGCTGAGGGGCTGCTGCCACTTGCTGTACGGGTGGCGCTACCGGTGCAGGTGCCGGTGCAGCAGCAACGACAGGAGCTGGGGCCGGAGCAGCTGCCGCTTTCGACGCAGCCTCGTCAGCCAAAGCCTCGGCAGCGAGGGTGATCTTGATCTCGCCCATTTGCGTCAGGCCCATGGCGCGGCCCAGGCCGGTCGGGTCGACCGCGTATTCCGAAGGCATCACCACGGTGACCAGCAGGCCCATGGCGACAGCCAGGGCAATGACGGTGGAACGAACGAGTTGGCGGCTGCTCGGCAATTCGCTTGCCGATGGGAGTGGAGAATTGAACATGATCAGGAGTCCTTAAGCGGTCAGAAACAGGCCGGAGATCTGGTAACCCATCAACAGGAAACCAGCACTCATCATTGCGACGTTGGCGGTATAGGCATGACGCCAGAAGCTTGGGGTCTGCCTCCAGAAGCCCATCAGGATCAGAATGGCGCTCAACGCCATCAGCTGACCGATCTCCACCCCTACGTTGAAGGCGATCAGGTTGGGGATCAGCCCATCGGGAGAGATCTCGTATTCCTGGATCTTGGTTGCCAGGCCGAAGCCGTGCAGCAGGCCGAAAATCAGCGTGGCGGCCTTGGTGTTCGGCTGATAGCCGAACCAGCGCTGGAAGGCGCCCAGGTTATCCAGGGCCTTGTACACCACCGAGAAACCGATGATGGCGTCGATCAGATGGGAGCTGATCGTGATTTCCGCCAATACACCG
>CALFOF010000285.1 GCA_937919075.1 uncultured Cyanobium sp.
AGGTCACCACCATGATCAAGGGCCCGGGGGGTGGTTTCACCGAGAGCGAGGCCGTCGATCATCTGGGTGGCTCCGAGCCACTGGTGCTGCTCCACCGCCCCTTGGGCCACATAAGGCAGCACGGCATAGGCACCACCGAAGCTGAACACGGCCACGCGGCTGAAGAAGCGGGCCATCGTGGCCAACAGTCCGTCCCAGCCACCGATGCCGCTCACCAACGCCAGCGGCAACGCCAGCGCGGCGAGCCCGGCCAGCAGGATCAGGGCCAGCCGGCGGCGATCAAAGCGGGCATGGGCGGGCGTGGGCGTGTCGTCGCCATGCAATGGGGGACGTTCAGCGAGGGGCGTGTGGGCGGTGCTGGTGGATGTGCCTTGCCCAGGAGCAGCAGAAGGGGCATGGCTGGTCCGGCGGGGTGGGCTGAACAGCTGGGGACGCCAGCGACCGCCGAGCCAGCCGAGCAGGGCCGCCGTGGAGAGAATCACGGGAAAAGGGAGCCGCAGCAGGGTGAGGCCGGCGAAGGCAAGCACGGCCAGCGCCAGCAACACCGGGTTGTGCAGGGTGCGGCGGCCCAGCCGCCAGGCCGCCTGAATCACGATCGCCGTCACGGCCGGCTTGAGTGCCCAGAACACCGAAACCAGCAGCGGCAGCTGCCCCCAGATGGCGTACACCGCCGACAGCAGCAGCAGCAACAGCAGTGAGGGCAGGATGAACAGGCTGCCCGCCACCAGAGCGCCGGGGATGCCGTGCAGCAGCCAGCCGATGTAGGTGGCCAGTTGCTGCGCTTCCGGCCCCGGCAGCACCATGGCGTAGTTGAGCGCGTGCAGAAAGCGCCGCTCCGAGAGCCAGCGACGCCGCTCCACCACCTCGCTGTGCATCAGCGCCACCTGCCCCGCCGGCCCACCAAAGCTGATCAGCCCCAGCTCCAGCCAGTAGCGGGCGGCCTCTGCGAAGGCCACCGGCCGGTGGCTGGAGGCTGGCGCAGCAGAGGGTTCTGCGGCGGGATCGGACGGCTTGGCGCTTGGAGTCACGGCGTGCAGGCTCAACTTGATGCTGCGAGCTGATGGTGGCTCATGCAGGCGCCGGCTGCCGGTGTGCCGCTTGTCACGAATGGCTGGCCATTTCTGGCAATCGGTTGTCCTTGCTACGGGAAGGGTGCAAAGGCGGACACAAGCTGCTGGTTCCGTGGTGGAAACCACCGATCCGTATGTCTCAGATCCCACCGTCTGAAGAGGGGTGGCCTGGCCAGGGAGCGATGTCTCAGGTGCGCGTTGCCTTGGCTTCGGAGACGCCCTTTGGTCGGCGGACGACACCGGCGTTCACGCTTTCCTGCTGGTGTGCGGGAGTAGGCGGAACGCTCGATCTGCGGCCGTGAATCTCCCCTTGCGGCAGAAACGTTCCCGGGTTCAACGGCATGCCTTGGTGTTGAAGTTGGTTCTGATCATGAGCTCTCTCCCACAGGCTCTCTTTACCGCCATGGCGATGCGCGCACGGGTGGTGCTTCGTTCACTGCCGGCGATGCCTTCACCGGTTGTGCTTCAACGCCTGAGTGCGGGGCATTGGCAGATCGTCAGCCGATCGTGCTGGCTGACCCAGCCCCACCCCGATCTGGCTGCCCGTGTTGTTGCTTGTGCCACCAGCATGGAACTGATCAAAATCATCGACGCGATCGATTGTTTCATCATGAAGGGCCTCACTGTGAGAGAGCATCCCCCCATGAAAGCTGTTGGTGACCCGTGGCAGTAATCAGCAGCAATTGGCAGGATCTGAGTGGTTGCTGCTCACGAGGTCGTTGGGCTTAGAAGTTTTTCACCTGCCATATTCCTGTATCCATCCGGCCACAATCCACCCCGAACTCTGAACCACCCACACGGCCCAGCCCCTTCTGTAGACCATGGCTACTGAACGAACTTCTGTCGAGTTGGCCAGTACCCAATCTCTACAGGATGAGTGCGATGTTCAGACCAAGAATTGATGCTGTCTCCGGTTGGCAGCCTCCGCATCTCCGCCTCGAAAGCGACAGCCCACCGGCAGATGACGAACATGGGATCTTCTGATAGGTTGTCACTATTGGCTGGAACCTGCCTAAGCTGAGTTCCGGCTTCTTTGGCCCAAAACCAGCCCCACCAGCAGACCACCAAGCAGTTCCTGCTTCGGTCTCCGGTTTTCACCGGTGCCTGATGGGTTTCCTTCCTCAACCACCGCATCACCGCATTTCTCATTCATCATGAAAAAAATCGAAGCGATCATCCGGCCCACCAAGATCGATGATGTGAAAACCGCCCTGGTGAATGCCGGAATCATCGGCATGACCATCACCGATGTGCGTGGCTTCGGCAGGCAGAATGGCCAGGTGGAAACCTATCGTGGTGCCGAATACACCATTGAATTCATCACCAAGGTGAAGGTGGAAGTGGTCGTCGAAGACGACAAGGTGGACACGGTGATCGCCGCGATCACTGGTCCTTCCCGCACCGGTGAAATCGGTGATGGCAAGATCTTCGTGTTGCCGGTGGAGAGCGTGGTGCGCATCCGCACGTCGGAATCTGGAGCCGCCGCGATCTAACGCCCTGATCACGGGGGTGAGCCTACGATCCCTCTCTGAACGCGTCTGAGCGGAGCCTTGACCAACGATCCACGCGGATCAGGCACCCAGTCGCTCAGGCGCCTGCTGGTTGGAGCCCCGCTTCCCACCAGCGCCCACGCCGAAGAACCTCACCAACGCCGAAGCTCTCGCCATCCTCAGCTCCGACGCCCTCTCCTCAGTGGCTTATGTCACTCAGGAGATTGTTCTGGTGCTGGGCATGGCTGGTGCCGCCGCCTTGCCGCTCACCCTGCCGATCACAGGCTTGATCGTGGCGCTGACGCTGGTGGTGGCGATCAGCTACCGGCAAACCATCAAGGCCTATCCCCATGGCGGCGGCTCCTACCGGGTGTCACACGACAACCTCGGTGTGATCCCCGGCCTCTGTGCCGCCGCTTCGCTGTCGATCGATTACGTGCTCACCGTGGCGGTGAGAGTGGCAGCCGGCATCGCCGCACTCACCTCCTAGTTTCCCCCAGCTCGGCCCGCTGCGCGAACCGTTGTGCCTGGTGGCGGTGGGTTTACTGATGCTCGCCAACCTGCGCGGGGTGCGATCCACCGCCCGCCTGCTCAGCCTGCCCACCTTTCTGTTCATGGGGGCGGTGTTCACCCTGGTGGTGGCTGGACTGATCAAGTGGAGCCAGGGGTCGCTCACCGCTGTGCCGCTGGCGGAGCAGAGCCGCCTGCTCAACAGCGAGCACGGCGCCTCGCTGGCGGCGTTGGGGCCGGTGCTGCTGATGCGCGCCTTCAGCTCCGGCTGCGCCGCCCTCACCGGTATCAAAGCGATCAGCGACAGCGTGATGGCGTTCAAGCCGGTGGAGTGGCGCAACGCCCGCCGCGTGCTCACCGTGATGGTGATCCTGCTGGCGTTGATGTTCAGCGGCATCAGCGCTCTGGCCACCGAGCTGGGCCTGGTGGCACAAGACACCGGTCCCACGCTCCTCTATCAGTTTGGGGGAGCTCATCTTCGGCAATGGGCCGCTCTTGCTGCTGTTGCAGCTCACCACCCTGTTGATCCTGTTGCTGGCTGCCAACACCGCCTTCGCGGATTTCCCTCGCCTGACCGCCTTCCTCGCCCAGGACGGCTTCATGCCCCGCCAGCTGGCCTCCCTCGGCGACCGGCTGGTGTTCACCAACGGCATCGTGCTGCTGAGCAGCTTTGCGGCGCTGCTGCTGCTGGTGTTCGACGGCAGTGTCAGCCGCTTGATCGCGCTCTACGCCGTGGGCGTGTTCGCCAGCTTCACGCTCTCGCAGGCGGGCATGGTGGTGCATTGGTGGAAGCGGCGCCGCGCTGCCGAGAGCTGGCGGGGCAAGGCGCTGGTGAACGGCCTGGGCTGCCTGGTCACCGGGGTGGTCTGCGGCGTGTTGCTGTTCAGCAAGTTCACCGAGGGGGCCTGGCTGGTGGTGCTGGGCGTGCCGCTGCTGGTGAACCTGTTTCTGGCGATCAAGGCCCACTACGGCCGCATGGCCCGCCGCCTGGATCTCGATCCCGGCGCCCCGCTCAGCTTGCCGCCAGCTCCTGAGCAGGGCGGCGCCCCGGTGGTGGTGCTGGTGGGCGCGCTCAACCGCGGCAGCGCCGAAGCGGTGCGGTATGCCCGCAGCATCGCCGGGCCGTTGGTGGCGGTGCACGTGGATCTCGATGGCAGCGGCGCTGAAGCGTTCCGCCAGCACTGGAACCAGACGCTGCCCCAGGTGCGCCTGGAGGTGCTGCCCTCCACTTATCGCTCGTTGGTGAACCCGGTCACTTCCTTTGTGCAGCGCTTCGAAGCGGAGCACAGCAAAGATCCCGCCAGCTTCTGCACCGTGGTGCTGCCCGTGTACGTCACGCGGCGCCCCTGGGAGAAGCTGCTGCACAACCAATCGGCGCTGAATCTGCGCCGGGCCTTGCGCAATGGCGGCACCCGTGTGGTGACCACCGTGGGCTTCTATCTCTAGGGCCCGCTCTTTGACCGCTGTAAACCCGCTCTGAGCCCACTCTGAGCCCGCCAAAATCTCCCTACCCTCGACAGCAGCGCATTCAGCGGCTTCGATCCCATTACGTTCCTTTCTTTGCTTTCTCCTGCTCTGATCGCCCCTACCACTCACCTCAGCCCTGGGGCGTTGTTCAGTCAGTCGTCGCTTTTCGGCTTCGGGATCGCCTTCAGCCCCTTGCACATCGCCGTCGTGGCACTGCTGTTGCTGGGCCCTTTTCCGCTGCGACGTTCCTTCGCCTATGTGAGCGGCTGGGCGATGGCCAACGGTCTGGCGATTCTGGCCCTGATGCTGGTGGGGGATCGCTTCTCCCTGGCCCTCAACCACGGCGAACAGGGGCAGGTGGCGATTGATCTGGTGGGGGCCGTGGCCCTGCTGGGCATCGGCCTGTTCCAACTCACCCCGGCGGCCGAGCTGGGCCAGGAGGGCATGGCAGTGCGGCTGCTCAACCAGCTGCCCGATGTGCGCACACCGCTGCTGGTGCTGATCGGTGCCACCAGCGCCCTGCTCACGCCTGAAAACCTGGTGTTCTATCTCAAGGAAGCGGGTCTGCTGCTGGTGAACCAGCCGGGCGTGAGCCGTGATCTGGAGCTCACCGGGGTGTTCGTGCTGGTGGCCAGCTCACTGCTGCTGCTGCCGCCGCTGGCCTGGATCGCCACCGGTGGCGGCATCCGCGAGCCGCTGCTGCAGGTGGAGGGCTGGCTGGTGCACCGGGCCGAATGGGTGGTGGGCGTGCTGGCCCTGCTGATCAGCACCTACCTGGCCTGGGAGGGCTTGCACGGCCTGTGGCTGCTGCGTGGCGCCGCGCCGCTGTGATTCCAGCGGGGATTGCCCAGGCTGGTTCAACCCGGCAGCATCACCCGGTTGATCACGTGCACGATGCCGTTGTCGCAGACGATGTCGGCGGAGAGTACGGAGGCATTCTTCACTTCAAAGGGCTCGGCGCAGCGGATCGGAATCGCGGCGCCTTCCAGGCTTTCCCAGCTGGCTTGCTCCACCAGCTCGCTGCGGCTGTAGGCGCCGGAGAGCACATGGAACTTGAGGATGCACGCCAGCTGGGGCGGATTGTCCACCAGCGTTTGCA
>CALFOF010000286.1 GCA_937919075.1 uncultured Cyanobium sp.
AGGCGCAGCCGCCGCCGCGACAGAAAACGGCCAGCGTCAGCCGCAGACCCTGCCGCGCCACCGGCCGGGTCTGGGTCGAGGTAATGCACCGGCAGGCCAAGGCTTTCGGCGGCCGCCCGGTGGCGCGACTCGGTGGCCAGCAGCGGCGCATGGCCCCTCCGCTCCAGGGCGCGGGCCAGGGCCAGCATCGGGAAGATGTCCCCGTAGGTGCCCTTGGCGATGATCAGGGGCCGGCCCATCGTTCAGACCTTCAAACGGGCAGGCAAGCAGAGCCCCAGGCAGGCAAGCAGAGCTCCATGCCAGCACGGCCGCTGCGGCACCCGCCAGAGTGGACCTTCCTCAGGCGGTGGCATGGCATGGAGCCCGGCAACGACTCTTCCACTGCGAAGTCAGCCCTCCCTACCAGCGGCGGCGGCTGGCCGCTGATCGACGGCTGGGCCAAGGCCAGCCTCTCGCCCCGCGGCCCGCTGCTCTGGCAAACCCTGCTGCACAAGAGCGCCTGCCTCTCCTGCGCCTGGGGCACGGGCGGTCAGAACGGCGGCTTCGTCGATGAGCTGGGCGAGCCGCTGCAGCGCTGCCTCAAGAGCGTGGAAGCGGTCGCGGCGGAACTGCAGCCGGCGGTGCCGCAGGGGGTGTTCGCCGAACGCAGCCTGGCGATGCTGCAGCAGCTCAGCTCGCTTGAGGCTGACCGGCTCGGCCGGCTCAGCCATCCGCTGATCCTGCGCGAAGGCCGCAGCCACTACGAGCGCCTCGGCTGGGACGACGTGTTCGAGCTGGCCGACGCCGCCTTCCGCTGCCCGCCGGAGCGGCTGGCCTCCTACAGCTCCGGCCGCTCCTCCAATGAGGCCGCCTACCTGCTGCAGTTGCTGCTGCGGGCGCTGGGCTCGAGCAACCTGGCCGACTGCTCCGATCTCTGCCACGCCCCCTCCACCGTGGGGCTGGGCGAGGTGTTCGGCTCGGGCACCTCGATGGTGAGCCTCGAAAGCCTGCAGCAGGCCGACTGCGTGGTGCTGGTGGGCTCCAATGCCCCCGCCAACCACCCGCGGCTGATGAACGAGCTGATCCGCCTGCGTGAACGCGGCGGCAGCGTGATCGTGATCAACCCGGTGCTGGAGGTGGGGCTGCTGAAGTTCGGCTCGCCGGCCTTTCCGATCAAGTCGATGCTGCGGGGTTCGGAGATCGCCTCGCTGTTTCTGCAGCCGGTGCCTGGCTCCGACACCGCCGTATTCCTCGGCCTGCAGAAGGCGCTGCTGGAAGCAGGCCAGGTGCGCCACGACTTCCTGCGCGCCCACACCGAAGGCGCCGAGGCGGTGCTGGAACAGCTCCGCGCCACCCCGTGGGAGGCGATCACCGCCTGCTGTGGCCTCAGCCGCGAGGAGCTCACGCACACCGCCGCGGTGATCGGCCGCGCCAAAGGCGTGGTGTTCGCCTGGGCGATGGGCATCACCCACCACAGCAACGGCACCACCAACGTGCACGCGATCGCCAACACGGCGCTGCTGAGCGGCAACGCCGGCAAGCCCGGGGCGGGCACGATGCCGATCCGCGGCCACTCCAACGTGCAGGGCTTCGGCTCGATGGGCGTCACGGTGAAGCTGCGGGCCGAGATGCAGCAGGCGCTGGAGCAACTGTTGGGCCGCCCGCTCAGCCGCGTGCCCGGCTACGACACCCGCGCCCTGATCACCGCCGCCGGTGCCGGCGCGGTGGACACCCTGCTGTGCCTGGGCGGCAACCTCTGGGGCGCCAACCCGGATTCCAGCGAGGCGAAGCAGGCGCTCGGCCGCATCGACACGATCTTCTACCTGGCCACCAAGCCCAACCAGGGGCACTTCCACGGGCTGGGGCGGCGCCGCACCCTGGTGTTGCCGGTGTTCAACCGCTTCGAAACACCCCACGCCACCACCACCGAATCGGGCAACAACTTCGTGCGCTTCAACGATCCGGGCCGTTCGCACCTGAAGCGCGCCGACCTGATCAGCGAGCTGGGCTTCCTGGCAGAGCTGGCCCGGCGGCGGCTGGGCAACGATCCGATCGACTGGGGTCGCCTCCAGGATGCCGTCTACGTGCGTCAGCTGATCGCCCGCACCGTGCCGGGCTATGGCGCGATCGCCACGATCGATGCCACCAAGCGCGAATTCAGCGTGGCGGGGCGGGTGTTCGAGCAGCCCAGCTTCCCCACACCGTCAGGGAAAGCACGGATGGAGCCCACACCCTTGCCGGCGCTGACGCTGCCTGAGCCGGCCCATTTCGGTGGCCTGGCGCCGGGGGAAGCGGGCCTGGTGCTGGCCCTGATCACCGCCCGCAGCTACTCGCAGCACAACACCGTGGTGTACAAACCGGGCGATGCCTACCGCGGCATGCCTCACCGCAACACGATCCTGATGAACCGGGGCGATCTGGCCCGCTGCGGCCTGCGCGCCCACCAGCGCGTGACCGTGCAGGGCGAAGCCGGCGCCCTGAGCGATGTGGAAGTGATTCCCGGCGAGATCCGCGCCGGCGCCGGGCTGATGTTCTACCCGGAGGTGAACGCCATTTTCCGCGCCACCATCGACCAGCGCAGCGGCACACCGGCCTTCAAGCGGGTGCCGGTGCTGGTGCGCAGCGGGCCCGCTGCTACGGGCTAGGGCAGAGGCGGGTGGAGGCAATCCGCTCGGCCTCCACCAACCCGGCGGCGCGGCGCACCTCCGCCTGGCGGGCCTCCAGCACGGTGCGGTGCAGCGGCTTGCCCATGGCCTGCTGCTGCAGGGCGCTGGCCGCAAACGCCGCCCCGGCCTGCTCCAGGCTCTGGGGGAGCAGCGGCGCCTGACCGCCGCCGGCAGCAGCGTGCTCGGGATCGCCCACCACCGGCGGCGGCAGCGGGCGCGGCTGGCGCAGGGCCGTGTCGATCACCGCCAGCACCGCCCCCACTAGCAGGTAGGGATTGGCGCTCAGATCAGCCACCTTCAGCTCCAGATGGGCCGGTTCCCCTTCCAGCAGCCCTGCCGGGATCAGGCGCAGGGCCGCCTCCCGGTTCTCCACCCCCCACACCTGGAACGGCGCCGCCCAGCGGCTGGGGATCAGCCGCTGGTAGGAGATCTCCAGGGCACAGGCCAGCGGCAGCAGGGCCGGCAGCTCGTGCAGCAGCCCCGCCAGCAGGGCTTCACCGGCGTCGCTGAGGCCGGCCACCCCCTGCCCGCCGCTGAGCAGCGGCAGGCCGCCGCGGCACACGCTCAGGTGCAGGTGGCCGCCATTGCCGACCCGGTCGGCCGTCACCACCGGGCTGAAGCTGCACAACCAGCCGAAGCGCTGCGTGACCCGCTGGATCAGCAGCCGCGCCACCACCAGCTGGTCTGCCGCCGCCAGCGGTGGGGCCGGGGCCAACGAAAGCTCGAACTGGCCATCGCCATACTCCGGGTGCAGCTGCAGCCAGTCGAGTCCGGCGGCATCGAGCGCTTCGGCCAGTGCGTTGAGGTAGTCGAGGCCGGCCACCAGCCGATCGGCGCCGTAGGGGCCGCCGGCCACGGCGGCGCTCCAGGCTCCCGCCGCCGCCTCGGGCGGAGCCACCATCCAATCGATCTCGAAACCGGCCTGCACCTGCAGGTCCTGGGCGGCGAGGTTGTCCTGCCAGCGGCGCGCAAACAGGCGCTGATCGGCGGCGTAGGGGGCGCCATCGCATTCGTAGCGCTCGCCCGCCACCCAGGCCCAGCCGGCCGGGCCATCGAGCAGGCGCAGGCTCTCCATCGCCGGCACCAGGCGCAGATCCCCGTCGGGGCAAGCCAGCGACTGGAGCGGATCGACCAGACCGGTGGGGCCGAATGCATCGGCCACCGGCGAGAAGCCCACCCCATCGCTGGCCACCAGAGGCAACCGCCGCAGCGGTACGGCCTTGGCCAGCGCCGAGCCGGCGTGGTTCACGAAGGTGATCGCCACCTGGCGCACGCCCCGCTCACGCAAGGAGGGCAACAACTGCGTCGCATGGGCGGCTGCAGCCTCCCGTTGCGCCCGGCTCCTTAGGGGGGTGGACACGGCCCAGGCCGCTGCAGCCTCCATCCTCTCCCGCACTTGCGGCGGCGCTGGGCATGGCGGGAAGACCGCAGGCGCATTCCTCGGGTTGGCCCGAGTCGTTGGGATGGCCTTCAGCCTGGCCGTGCTCAGCATGGCCACAGGCAGCGATGGCTATCGCCTTCCGGCAGCCGCTGCTGCCCCCTTCCGACGGCCCGCCCCCCTCTACTCATGCCCAGCACCGCCCTGCTCCTGGTTGACGTCCAGAACGGCACCTGCGGCGCGCCGCTCCCGGGCGCAGGAGGGCGGCTGGCTTCGATCAGCACTTCGAGGCGGCGGTGCTGCCGCAGCTGCGCCTGGCGCTCGGCCATGCCCGGCAGGCCGGCCTGGAGGTGATCCACACCGTGATCGCCAACCTCACCGCCGATGGCCGCGACCGCAGCTTCGACTACTAGCGCTCGGGCCTGGGCTTCGCGCCAGGCAGCTGGGAGGCCCAGGTGATCGCCCCGCTGGCGCCGCTGGCCGATGAGCTGGTGCTGCCGAAAAGCTCCTCGTCGCCGTTCAACTCCACCAGCCTTGATTACCTCCTGCGCAAC
This sequence comes from uncultured Cyanobium sp., assembly GCA_937919075.1. Classification (GTDB taxonomy): domain Bacteria; phylum Cyanobacteriota; class Cyanobacteriia; order PCC-6307; family Cyanobiaceae; genus MW101C3. Next base: position 4,578 of record CALFOF010000286.1, read on the forward strand.
ATCGGCATCACCGAGCTGGTGGTGGCGGGCCTGCTCACCGATCAGTGCATCGATCACACCGTGAAGGATGCGGCAGATCGCGGCTACACCGTCACCTGCTTGATCGACGCCTGCATGGCCGAATCGGCGGAGCGTCACCGGGCGGCGCTCAGCTGCTTCCGCGGCTATGGGCGGCTGCGCACGGTGGCGGAGTTCGTCGCCGCCCCACCTTGAAGCCATGCCTTTCAAGTCATCCCCATGCTCGCGTGGCTGTGTTGGCTCTCACCCGGTGACAGAAAGCGAAACGAAAGCAGGGAGGGGATGACCGCTCAGATCAGCCTCAGGAAAGACACCAACCGAGCACATCGATGGCGTACCGATCCAACCGATCGAGATCTGCTTGCCCTCCCTTCCCCAGTACCCGCTCGATCCATTGCCCACCGCCGGTCTCTCGGTCCTCGCCAATTCGGCGCTGAACAACGGCACGGCAACGAACGCCAAGGATTACCTGCGCGTGAGCGCCGCCGGAGAGGTGGAGCTCTGCAACGTGCAGGACAACAACCCCTGACAGCCGGACAGGGCGCCACGGGTGAACCCAATCGCAAACAAAACAACACCTTCTTCATTAATACCTCGCACGGCCCGATCTACCTGCCTTTCAACGCCTCCTGGAGCAACTCACGCACCGACGCCCAGAACCGGACCATCACCAACATCGACGTGGTGCTGGCGTTCGACTGGGTCGACCGCAGCATCACTTCCAACTGCCTGTTCTGACGGCGGAGGATCAGTTGGTGGTGGGTGTGGCGGCGACAGGTCTGGGCGCTCACCCCCCCAGATAGGCCATTTCGGCGTGGGGCCGCAGCTCGGCATCGCCTGCCTGCTCCTGACGCTCCTCGCTGTAGCGGTCGCGGCGCACCTGCCACTGGCCGCTCAAGGCGGCACTCAGGCCGGCCGGATCCGGGCCAGGCCGCAGCCAGGGCTTGAGATCGAGGCCGCTGGCGGCGAACAGGCAGCTGTAGGCCACCCCATCGGCGGTGAGGCGCAGGCGGTTGCAGTCGCCGCAGAACGGCGCCGAGATCGAGGCCACCACCGCCAGGTGGCTGCCGCCCGAGCCGCCGCTGCCGCCACCATCGCGGTAACGCCAGCGAGCTGCGGTGCCATGGGCGCTGCGGCCCACCGGCTCCAGAGGCCAGCGTTCGCCGATCCGCTGCACCATCTCCTGGGCCGGCAGCACCTGCTCGGGCGCCCAGCCATTGCGGTTGCCCACATCCATGTATTCGATCAGCCGCAACTCGATGCCGCGCTGCCGCGCCAGGGCTGCCAGGGGCAGCAGCTGGTCGTCGTTGCGGTCGCGGGTGATCACCGCGTTGAGCTTCAGCGCTCCCGTCGCCGGATCGAAGCCTGCCGCCCTGGCGTGATCGAGGGCCGCCAGGATCGTGGCCAGGGCCCGGTCGCCGGCCGCTGCCCCGCCCCGCAGCCCGCCCATGCGGGCCACGCTGGCGCCATCGGTGCCATCGAGGCTCACCGTGAGCCGGTCAAGGCCGGCCTGCCGCAGCCGCTGCGCCCGCTCCGCCGTGAGCAACAGGCCGTTGGTGGTGAGGGCGATGGCCTCAAGCCGCGCGGCGCCTGTCGCCTGGCGCAACGGCCGCAGCGCCGCCACCAGCTCCTCCACGCCGGGGTGCAGCAACGGCTCGCCGCCGGTGAGCCGCAGGGTGCGAAAGCCGAGGGCCGCAGCCTCGCTCACCAGAAGCACCCGCTCCTGGAGGTTGAGCAGCTCCGGCGGGTCGTGGGCATCCGGGCAGCAGTAGGGACAAGCCAGGTTGCAGCGGGCCGTCAGCGAGAGGCGCAGCACCCCGGGCGGGCGGCCCAGCCGGTCGCGCAGCGGTGAGGCCCCTGTTGAGACAGGCGGCATCGGCGAGGAGGGCCTGGTCATCGGCTCACCCTGGCGGACCGCCCTGGGAACTGACGAGCCAGGGGCCTGGCCAGGCCGCCGGTCGGTTGCAGTTCCGCAACGCCGCCGCCGGCAGCGGCACGCGCCGGTGCCCCCGCTGCTCCAGCCAGCCCAGCAGGCGGCGGTCACCACCTGCGAGATACCGCTGCAGGGCAGCGCGGTGGGCCGCCGTGGCCGGATAGATCCCCAGCAAGGGCTGATCGCGGCGTCCGTCATGGGCCGTGAGCAGGCTGCCGGCGGGAACGGCCGCCCCGCCTGCCCCCGTGCCGGCCGCGATCAGGGCCTCCAGCGTGGGCCGGTCGAGCCAGGGCATGTCCACCGGGCAGAGCAGCAGGCGGTCGCCGGGGTAGCGGTCCATCAGGCGGGCGAGGGCGGTGAGCGGGCCGTCCCGGGGGGGTGGTTCATCGAGCACCTCCACCGGCGCCGGGGCCAGCAGGTGATGGGCGCGGTGGCAGCTGAGCAGGCAGACGGGGCGCTCCAGGCTCAGCAGCAGCCGCAGGCTGCGCTCCAACCAGGTGCCGCCTTCGGGATGGGGCAGCAGCGCCTTGTCGGTGCCCATGCGCCGGCTGGCGCCACCGCTCAGCAGACAGCAGCGCAGCGGTGCTGTGACCATCACGCCGGCCGCACCAGGGCGAGGCGTTCCTGCACGAAAGCGGCCACGCAGGCCACGGCGGCCTCCCGCTCGCCATCACGGAACAGCTCATGCAGGCTGCGCTCGAACCACACCACCTGCCGCTGCTGGGCTGGGGTGCCCAGTTCCTGCAGCAGGATCGCCACCGACGCCGGCGCCACCAGCGGGTCGCGCCGGCCCTGCAGGATCAGCACCGGGGCCTGCACCGCCGCGAGGCGGGGGCGGGTGCAGCGGATGAAATCGAGCAACGTGCCGATCGCCCCCATCGGCGCCCACACATAGCTGGTGTCGCCCGCGGCCAGGGACGGATCGGCGTAGCGCTTGGCTAACGGCCAGCGCGGCAGCACGGCCAGCACCAGCGGCGCGAGCGGCGCCAGGGGCCCACCAGGTGCCAATGGCGAACTGAGCTGGATCGCGGCCGACGCCAGCACCACGCTGTCGACCACGGCCGGGTGGTCAGCGGCGAGCTGCAGGGCGATCAGCCCGCCCATGCTGTTGCCCACCACGATCACCCGTTCAGCCCGGGTGAGCAGTTCCTCCAGAGCTGCGTTGGCCGCCGCCATCCAGGCGGGCCAGGCGACGCCCCGCAGCGCCTCGGGGCTCGGGCCGCCATGGCCCGGCAGGGTGGGCAGCGCCAGGGGCACACCAAGGGCTGACAGTGGGGCCACCAGCGGGCGTACGGAATCAGGGCTGCCCGCGAATCCATGCAGCAACAGCACGCCGAGAGGGGCCAGGGAAACACTCAGGGGAAGTCATGGCCCAGTCTGGCCCGCGCCGACATCCGGGCTTCCGGGTTCACCCCAGCAAAGGTGGGCGGCAGCCCCACGCGCACTGCCATCAGCACTGCCTTCAGCACTGCCATCGTGCTCAGAAACAGGCACATCGCCAGGATCTGGTGCCCGTCGGTTTCGAGCACGTTGCTCGGAGCACGTTCTATAGCCAATTGTTGAAGGCCCATTGTTGGGGGCCCATTGTTGGGAGCAAGCGATCCAGTGCGCCCTCAGTGGGCACCCGCCCCCGATCACCGCTTCTACTGACCGGCCCGGAAGCGCAGCAACGTCTTGCCGCTGGCGTCCTCCAGCAGCAGGCGGCGCTGATCAATCCGCCAGCGGCGCACCTGCTCCAGGGCGTCGCTGTAGCGCTGCTCAAGCTGCATCACCGGCGGGCTGCAGCCCATGCGGGTGCTCGCCAGCTGGGAGAAACGGATCGATGCTCCCTCCAGGCTGAAGCCACCCATCAGGCGGTTGCATCCGCCGCTGCAGGCCAGCTGCAGGCGCTCGGGCGAGAGCTGCAGCTCGATCGACCGACCACCCGCTGGCATCGCCACCTTGTGGTCGCCCAGGCCCTCCAACCGCCAGGTGGTCCCCCGCAGCTGCAGCGCCTCCCTGGGGCACCCCTGACCGGGGGTGAGCGCCGTGAAGCTCTCCACCACCAGGGTGCGGCGTGGCGGCTGGCCCTGCTCCATCGACGGCCGCTGGGTGATCAGACCCTCCAGGCTCACCAGCAGCGGCTGGCCCGGGCGGCCGGCTGGACGGGCTGCCAGGTAGGCGCGCTCCAGGGCCAGGTAGCCGGCCTCCATCACCACAGGCAGCTGCTGGCCCGTGGCGCACAGGCGGATGCTGGCCGCATCGGCCATGTAGGAAAACAGACCCATCAGCGGCAGGCGCGGGTCGATGGGCGCGGCCTGGGGCAGGCGTGTGAGCCGGTCGTTGGCGGCGGAGGCAACCAGAGCCCCCTGGAGATCGAGCTTGCGTAGCGCGGCACCAGCGGCGAGCGGCTGCAGGAACAGGGAAGCCTCGCCGCCGCGTCTGAGCACCAGCCTGCCGCTGCCACTACCGCTGCCAGGCTCCAGCCGCCAGCGGCCAATGGCGTCGAACGCATTGGGTTGCGGCCGGCTCAGGAAGGTCTGCCGCAATTGATAGGTGCCGTCTGAGGCCAGGTCGAGATGCCAGCGGATCGGGCCGCCTGCACCGGGAAGGTCCCCCTGCCAGCTGGCAGGCAACGCCCCCAGTGCGCCATGAGGCGAGGTCTGCCGCGTGCTGCCGTCGGTGAGGGGCCGCAGGCTGATAGGGGGGTGGGCAAAAGGGGTGGCAGGCGCGCTGGCCGGGGGGGGTGACGCCGGGAGACCCGGCCAGCGCAGGGGCCGCGATCACGGCGGCCACGGCGATCACCATCCCCCGCGCCACTCCTGGCAGACAGCCACGCACAAGGGCAATTGCACGGTGCGGCATCGGCACTGGCATTGACATTGGCACGGCCGGTGCGTTCAACGGGGAGAACTTGAACGTACAGGCGGCTGAGATAAACCCTGAACATGGCCCACCTCCAGCTGCGCGCCCAAGCGGAGGTAGTGGGCCCACCTCAATCAAGACGTGAATGTAGCCAGGCCACCCCCATCACGACACCCTGAATGGCCTCACAGCGCACACATTGGGGCAGAGCGCACACTGGTGGCAGAGCTCACACTGCTGCCAAACTGTAAGGCCTGCGCTCAATCATGCCGAGCGGTCATCAAGAATGTCGATGATCCTCCAGCTTCGAGGCTGGTGTCACAGACACACGCCAGAAAGCGCGTCCATCAGCGACAATTCTCTCCCTTTGGACGGAATACGTTCACAGCAGCAGAGGCGGCCACATCCGCTCATCTTCCACCAACGTTTTCAAGCTGTTCTGGGGCTGCTCCAGCGATGAGCGTCACGGCGATCGCAGCGGCAAGGCCACCTGTTGATCTCGTTGACTGGGTAAGATCAAAAATAACGATTGGCCTGCTTCACCCACGGGTTCAGTGGCCATCACCGATGTTTGGAATCGTTTTCCGTGCTCCATCCTGCCCGCGCCCAATGCCCCTACTGCGGCGTGGGATGTGGCCTGGAGCTCAAACCGGCGGCGGCGAGCGTTGATGCCGCCGCACCTGGCGACAGCGATCCCTGGACGGTGCGCGGAGACCGGCAGCATCCATCCTCCCTGGGGCAGGTGTGCATCAAAGGGGCCACGGTGGGTGAAACGCTGCACCACAACCGCCTCACCACACCGCTGTTTCGTGAGCGGATCGATCAACCGCTGCGGCCGATCAGCTGGGAGGAAGCCCTCGGCCGCATCGTGGCACAGATGCAGCAGGTGCTGGCGGATCGCGGGCCAGCAGGCCTGGCGATGTATGGCTCCGGCCAGTTCCTGACCGAAGATTATTACCTCGCCCAGAAGTTGTTCAAAGGCGCCCTTGGCAGCAACAACTTTGATGCCAACTCCCGCCTCTGCATGAGTTCGGCGGTGTCGGGCTACGCCCGTAGCCTCGGCAGCGATGGTCCCCCCTGCTGCTACGACGACTTCGACAGTTGCGACACGGTGGTGCTGATCGGCACCAACACCGCCGATTGCCATCCGGTGCTGTTTCAGCGCCTGCTCAAACGCAAACGCAGGCAGAAAGAGGCCCTGCAGCTGATCGTCATCGATCCCCGCCACACCGCCACCGCCGACGTCGCTGATCTGCATCTGGCGATTCAGCCCGGCACCGATCTGGTGCTGCTGCACGGCATCGGCCACCTGCTGCTCCAACGGGGCCAGTTCGATGCCGCCTTCATCGCCGCCTCCACCGAGGGCTATGCCGAGCTGGCCGCCCTGCTGGAGAGCTGGACACCCGAGCGGGTGTGCGCCCTCTGCGGCATCGAGGAGCAGCAATTGCAGGCGCTCGCCACGCTCTGGGGCCGCAGCCGCGCCCTGCTCAGCCTCTGGTCGATGGGGGTGAACCAGAGCGTGGAGGGCACCGCCACGGTGTCGGGGATCATCAACCTGCACCTGCTCACCGGCCAGATCGGCCGCCCCGGCGCCGGCCCCTTCTCACTCACCGGCCAGCCCAACGCCATGGGCGGGCGGGAGGCGGGCGGGCTCGCCTCCCTGCTGCCCGGCTACCGCTTCGTGGCCGATGCCGCCCACCGCGCCGAACTGGAGCGCCACTGGGGCTTGGCCGCTGGCGCCATTGCCGCAGAACCGGGCTTCGATGTGTGGCGGCAGATCGAAGCGATGGAGCGTGGCGAGCTGGGCCTGTGGTGGGTGGCGGCCACCAATCCGCTGGTGAGTCTGCCTTCGCTCGATCGGGTACGGGCCGCCGTGGCGCGCTGTCCGCTGGTGGTGCTGTCGGAGGCCTATGCCGGCAGCGAGACCGAAGCGGTGGCGCACCTGGTGCTGCCGGCCGCCCAATGGAGCGAGAAGGCGGGGGTGATGACCAACTCTGAGCGGCGCGTCACCCTCTGTGCGGCCTTCCGGCCGGCGCCGGGCCAGGCCCGCCCCGATTGGGCCGTGTTTGCTGAGATCGGCCGGCGCCTCGGTCACCCCCAGGCCTTCAGCTACGGCTCCAGCGCCGAGGTCTACGCCGAATTCGCCGCGATCACCGCCGGGCGTATCTGCGACCACAGCGGCCTCAGCCACCGGCTGCTGGCCGAGCACGGCCCCCAGCAATGGCCCTTTCCCGCTGGCACCGCACCCGGTGGCGGCCAGCCCCGCCTTCACACCGAGGGCCGCTTCCCCACCGCCAGCGGCCGGGCGCGGCTGATCGCCGAGCAGCCGCTGGGGCTGGGCGAACCGCCCGATGCCGCCTATCCGCTGGTGCTCACCGTGGGCCGCTACCTCGGCCATTGGCACACCATGACCCGCACCGTCCATGTGGAACGCGTGCGCAAGCAGCATCCTGAACCGCTGCTGGAAGTGCATCCTTGCGATGCCGGCCGCCACGGCCTGGAGGACGGCGGCTGGGCTCTGGTGAGCTCCCGGCGAGGCAGCCTCACGGCGAAGGTGCTGATCACCGACCGCATCCGGCCCGGCACCGTGTTCCTGCCGATGCACTGGGGCGCCGCCCAGGCCAACGCCTGCGAAGCCAACCGGCTGATGCATGCCCTGGCCTGCCCGATCTCCCACCAGCCGGAGCTCAAGGCGGCAGCGGTGAACCTGCAACCCGCTCAACCCTGAAGGGTTGCCGCTGGATCACCGGCCGGGTGCATGCACCAGCCGCTCATTCGTCGTCGTGGGCGTAGCGGCGGTAGAGGAAATCGAGGGCGCGGTTGCGCAGGTCGAAATATTCGGGCTGCTCCAGCAGGCGGGCCCGCACCCGCGGCCGGGCGAACGGCAGCTCGAGCACCTCCCCGATCGTGGCGGCGGGGCCGTTGGTCATCATCACCACCCGATCAGCCAGGAACAGGGCTTCATCGATGTCGTGGGTGATCATCAACACCGTCACGCGGTGATCGGCCCAGATCTTCAGCAGCTCCTCCTGAAGCTCCTCGCGCGTGATCGGATCGAGCGCCCCGAACGGTTCATCGAGCAGCAGCACCTTTGGTTTGAGCGCCAGGGCGCGGGCGATCGACACCCGCTGCTTCATCCCGCCCGACAGACTTCCCGGCTTCTTGTGGGCCGCTTCGCTGAGGCCCACCATCGCCAGATGTTCCTCCACGATCGCCTTGGCCTGGCCGTTGCGCTGCAGCTCGGGGAACACATTGTTCACCGCCAGGGCGATGTTGTCGTAGGCGCTCAACCAGGGCAGCAGCGAATAGTTCTGAAACACCACCATGCGGTCAGGGCCAGGATCGATGATGCGCTCCCCGTTCAGCCGCACCTCGCCTGTGGTGGGCTGGCGAAATCCCGACACCATGTCGAGCAGGGTGGATTTGCCGCAGCCGGAATGGCCGATCAGGCAGACGAACTCCCCCTCCGCCACCGATAAATCAACACCGTCGAGCACGGTGTGGGCCCCCCGGGCGCTGGGATAAACCTTGGTGACCCCGTCAATCTCCAGGTAGGCGCCGGTGGTGCGGGTGGCGCTGGCCGCCGTTGAGCTGAGGGTCTGCATGGAGAAGCGGGCGGTGGCGAATGGGGGTGTCAGGTGGCGGCCACAGGCCGGCGGGAAGGGGGCGGTGGCAGCACCACGGCCTCGATGCGCAGCGGAGGCTCCTGCTGCAGGGCCTGCACGTAGGCGGCGGGGTCGCAGGGATCGAGCTGCTCGGCACCGAAGAAGCCCTTGGGGGAGGCCGTCGTGTGGGGCGGCTCGGGGGCCAGCCCCAGGGAGGCGGCCGCCTCACCGAACAGATCCGGGCGCTGCACCCGATCGAGCACCTCCTCCCAGTTGCGTGGGAAGGAGCAGACGTTCCAGCGCGCCAGCTGGGTCAGGATCCAGGTGGCCTCCGCGCGATCGGGGGCATTCACACCAGGACCGAAGAACCGGTTGTAGCCGGGAATCAGCGTGGGCACTCCAGTGCCCCGGTCGTAGGCCTGGGCCAGGCCAGGCAGCAGCACATCGGCTCTGGTGCCCACGTAGTCGGGTCGCGCCAGCAGCTCGGCCAGTTCCTGGCGGTTGGCCGGATCTTCGCAATAGCGGCAGGCCTCCAGCAGGGCGCACAGCAGCGCTTGATGGGTATAGGGGTGGGCGGCGGCCCAGTCTTCCCGCACACCAAGCACCTTCTCGGCGTGGCCGTCCCAGAGGTCGGTGTCGGTGGCGATCACGGTGCCGTGCCCCTCCTGCACGGCGCGGGAGTTCCAGGGCTCGCCCACGCAGAAGCCATCGATCGTGCCGGCCTTGAGCGTGGCCACCATCTGGGCCGGCGGGATCACGATCAGCTCCACATCGCTGGTGGGATCGATGCCGGCAGACGCCAACCAGGCACGCAGCATCAGGTTGTGCATGGAGGCGGGGTGCACCATGGCGAGCACCGGCCTGTGGCCGGGATTGGCGCTGATCCAGGCCTTGAGATCCGCCACGGTGCGGACGCCGGCCTCGTGGAAACGGCGGTGCAGGGTGATCGCATTGCCATTGCGGGTGAGCGTGAGCGCCGAGGTGATCGGCACGGGGCTGCGACCCTGGCTGCCGAGGGTCATGGCGAAGGGCAGGCCCGCCACCATCTGGGCCGCATCCACCACCCCCTGGCGCAGGTTGGCCTCCAGGGTTTTCCAGTTGGTTTCCCGCCGCAACCTGACCTGATCAAGCCCGTGCCTGGCGAAGAAGCCGCCTTCAAGGGCCATCACCAATGGGGCGCAATCGGTGAGCGGCACGAAGCCGATCTCCAGATTCACCTTCTCGAGTGCGCCGCAGGCCACCGCTCCCTTGGGTTTGAGGCGCTGCTGGCGGGCATCGCGCTGCTGGTTGAGGAAGGTGACCACTTCCGCGCGCAGGCCGTAGTAGGTGGGGTCTTCCACGGCGGTGAGCTGGGAGCGGGGCCGGGCCAGCGGCACATCGAGGATCTGGCCGATATAGGCCTCCGGGCCGTTGGTGAGCATCACCACGCGGTCGGAGAGCAGCAGGGCTTCGTCCACGTCGTGGGTGACCATCACGGCAGTGACCTTCGCCTCCTGACAGATCTCCATCAACTGGGTCTGCAGATTGCCACGCGTGAGCGCATCGAGGGCTCCGAAAGGCTCATCGAGCAGCAGCAACTTGGGGCGGATCGCCAGGGCCCGGGCGATCGCCACCCGCTGCTTCATACCCCCGGAAATCTCAGCAGGATATTTATCAGCCGCCGGCGTGAGCTTCACCAGCTTGATGTTGCGCTCCACGATCTCCCTTCGCTCCGCCTTCGCGAGCTTGGGCATCACGTTGTCAACGGCGAGGGCGATGTTCTGGCGAACTGTTTTCCAGGGGAGCAGCGAGTAGTTTTGAAACACCACCATCCGGTCAGGACCGGGTTCGGTGACCTCCTGGCCGTTCATGAGGATCCCGCCCTCACTGGCCAATGTGAGACCGGCCAGCAGATCAAGCAGGGTGGATTTGCCGCAACCGGAATGGCCGATCAGGGTCACAAATTCACCTTCTGCGATCTGCAGAAAGATGTCCTTGAGGGCCACATAAGTGCCGCCGTTCTTGAGCGGAAACGCCTGGGTGATGTTGTCGACGGTGAGAAGTGCAGGCATGGCTCAGGAGGCTCCGCTGCTCACACGGCGGCCGGCAAACGCCACCAGCCGGTCAAGCAAAAGACCGACAATTCCCACATACACAATCGCCAGCACAATCTGGCTGGCGCTGGTGCCGCCGCCGGCGTTGTACGCGTCCCAGATGAAATAGCCGATGCCGCCATCGGCCTTGAGCATTTCTGCCGCCACAATCGCCAGCCAGGCCAGACCCACAGCGATGCGTAGGCCGGTGAACACATAGGGAACGGTGGCAGGAACAACGATCTCCCGGATATAGGCCCGTTTGCGTAGCCTCAGCACGCGAGACACATTGGTGTAGTCCTGCGGAATTTCGCGGATGCCCACGGCAGTGTTGATGATGATCGGCCAGATGGAGGTGATGA
>CALFOF010000287.1 GCA_937919075.1 uncultured Cyanobium sp.
CAGGCAGGCCGCCAGCAGCGTCAGCGCCAAGGTGCCGCCCACGAGCGCCGGCCAGGGCAGGGCCAGCACGCTGGGCCAGTCGTTCTGCAGCGGCGGCAGCGGCTGCCAGGTGAGCAGGGCCTGGGGCTGCACGCCAAGGGCGTGGCCCAGCAGCAGCGAGAGCGGCAGCAAGGCCAGCAGCACCAGCAGCATCTCCCGCGCCCGCAACCCCACCGACGGCTGCTGCAGGCCAAAGCGCACGGGCATCAGCCAGCGGCGCCGCAGGCCGCCCAGGCCGGCCTCCAGGCTCAACATCACGGCGAGCAGCAGCCACAGGCCGGTCCAGAGCTCGTGGAAGGCGAGCGACTGCATGGTGAGCTTCAGCTCGGTGCCGAGGCCGCCGAGGCCGAACACCCCCAGCAAGGTGGCGCTGCGCAGGGCGCACTCCAGCCGGTAGCCGCCATAGCTCAGCACCCCCGGCAGCAGGGCGGGGCCGAGCGCCGTGAGCAACGCGGCCGGTGCCGGCGCCCCCCCGGCCCGCAGGGCCTCCACATTGGTGGTGGGCAACGCATCGAGCAGATCACTGATCACCCGCGCCACCAAGGCCGCGTAGGGGATCACGATCGCCAGCACGGCCACGGCCGGCTGCAGCCCCATCAGCTGCAGCAGCAGCAGCCCCCAGATCAGTTCATGGATCGAGCGGGGGATGGCCAGCAGGCGGCGGATGCAGGTGGCCGGCACGGTGCTGCCGGTGAGGCTGGCCCACACGGTGCGGGAGCTGGCCACGCCCAGCAGCAGGCCGAGCACCAGGCTCACCGCCCAGCCCAGCAGCGCCATCGCCACGGTCACCAGCAGCCCAGCGGCCACCGAGCGCAGCACCACGGGCTCCAGCGACGGCGTGAACGCCGCAGAGGCGAACTGGCCGATCAGTTCCCAGCCACCGCCATGGCTGAGGCCCGGCAGCAGCAGCGCCAGCGGCAGCAGCACCAGGGCCGGCAGCAGCACCAGCAACGGCGGCGCAGCCCTCAGCTGCACGGCAGCGTGCCTTCGTAGAGGTCGTGCAGCAGCGCCCGGTGCACTCCTGCGATCGGCCCGTCGAACACCAGCCGGCCCTGCCGCAGGCCGATCGCCCGATCGAAGCCCTCCAGCAGATCGGGGCGGTGCAGGCTGAGCAGCAGGGCGCGCGGCGGCAGCGCCTGCCGCAGCAGCAGGGCCAGCAGCTCCGCCGCCAGGCGCGGATCAAGGCTGGCCAGGGGTTCATCGGCCAGCAGCAGCACCGGGTCCTGGCGCAACAACCGCGCCATCGCCACCCGCTGGCGCTGGCCGCCGGAGAGGGCCGACACCGGCCGTTCCAGCAGATGCGGCTCCAGGTCCATCGTCGCCATCGCCTGGCGGCAGGCATCGGTTTCGAGCGGCAGCAGCAGGTTGAGCAGGGCCTTCGGCCAACCCCAGACCGCCAGCCGCGCCGCATTGAGGTTCTGCTGCACGCTGAGCTCTTCCACCAGGCGCAGGTCCTGCCAGAGGGTGCCGATGCGGGCTTGCTGCAGGCGGCGGCCCCGCCGTGAGCGGGCCGGCGACCTGCCCTCCCACAGCACCTCGCCCTGCTGCGGTGGCAGCAGCCCATTGGCCACCGCCAGCAGGGTGCTCTTGCCGGCGCCGCTGGCCCCGAGCAAGGCCACCCGCTCGCCTTGGCGGATAGTGAGGTCAATGCCCTCCAGCCGCGGCCGCGGCTGGGCCGGCACCGTGATGCCGCGCAGTTCAAGCACCGGATTCATCGGTGCCTCCTCAGCGAATCTTGCCGATCTGACGGCCCACCTGCTCGATGCTGCTGTAGGCCTCCGCATTGGCGGGGATGAACCGCTGGGCACCGAAAAGGGCCAGAACCTCCTTCTGCCGGGGATTGGTGGCGCGCCAGCTGAGGATCGCCGTCTTCATCCGGGCGGTGAAGCCCTTGCCGAAGCGCTTGTCGAGATCGGGCTGGGCGATCCAGTGGTAGTTGGGGTAGCCGGGGGTTTTCCAGATCTGCACCACCTTGGCGCGGCTGACCTTGCCCTCACTGAGGCTGCTGCGCCAGACCTCTTCGCTGACGGCGCCAGCCTGATAGGCGCCGCTCTGCACCAGGGCGATGACGGTGTCATGGCTGCCGCTGAAACCGGGGGCGCCGCCGGCGAAGTCGCTGAGCTTGACCCCGGCCTGGCCCAGGTAGTACTGGGGCATCAGGCGGCCGGAGGTGGAGCTCTCCGAAGCGAAGGTGAAACGCTTGCCCTTCAGCTCGCTCAGCCCCTTCACGTTGGTGATCGGCTTGAGGCCGCTGCGGGTGTTGGCGATGAAGACGCTCTGGAACGACGCGTCGATGTCGCGCTGGGCGATCACCTGGGCGCCGGGCTTCTGCAAGCGCGCCTGCACCCCTGTGAGACTGCCGAACCAGACCAGATCCAGACCACCGGTGCGAAACGCGGTGACGGCGGCGGCATAGTTCACCACCGGCACGTACACCACCTTCACGCCCAGCTGGCGGCTGAGTTCATTGGCCACCAGCGGGTAGAGCCGGTTGAGCAGCTCGGGCTTCTGGTCGGGGATCGCACCGATGCGCAGCACCTTGGTGTTCTGCTGCGCCTTCGCCTCGCCCAGCAACGACGGCAGGGGGCCGGCGGCGGGGGCCAGGGCCGGCAGCAAGGCCAGGGACAGGCCCGCCAGCACAGCAGTGGCACGGATGCGGAACGTCATCGATGGAAAGGGATCGGTGGGGAAGAATCGGGGAACGGCACGGGTGAGGCCAAGGCCTGCGACTCGGCTCACAGGGAGCTCGATGCGCCGCTGTGAAAAGAGGTACGAGCAGTTAACAGCTCAGCTGCACGAGGAACACCCCATCGTGCTGCAGGTGGAGCCGTGCAAGGAGCGCCGCCGCAGGCCGGCCTGGGGCCACTATGGCGCTCACGACGTCGTGCACCGGATTGGCAATGGTGGTGCCCCAGCCGATCGAGCTCTTCCTGCAGGAAACGGGGCCGCTGCTGGATGTACGCACCCCGGCGGAATTCGCCCAGGGCCACATCCCCGGCGCCGTCAACCTGCCGCTGTTCAGCGATGCCGAACGGGCCGAAGTGGGCACGCTCTACAAGCAGCAGGGGCGGCAGGCGGCCGTGCTGCACGGCCTGGCGGTGGTGGGCCCCCGTCTGAATGCCCTGGCGGCGGATCTGGCCGCCTGCGGCGCCAGCGCTGGGGGGGCGCCGCTGCGGCTCACCTGCTGGCGGGGGGGCATGCGCTCCGGCAGCGTGGCCCTGCTGGCCGACAGCCTGGAGCTGCCGGTGCGCGTGCTGCATGGCGGCTACAAGAGTTACCGGCGCTGGGCGCTGGAGCTGTTTGAGCGGCCCTGGCCGCTGCGCTTGCTGGGGGGCCGCACCGGCTGCGGCAAAACCGAACTGCTGCTGGCCCTGCAGCAGCGCGGCACCGCCGTGGTGGATCTCGAAGGTCTCGCCAATCACCGCGGCAGCAGCTTCGGCGGGCTGGGGCAGCCGCAGCAACCCAGCACGGAGCACTACGAAAACCTGCTGGCCAGCGCCTTGCGGGCGCTGGAGGGGGCGGCGGCGATCTGGCTGGAGGCGGAGAGCGCCATGGTGGGGCGCTGCCGCATCCCGGCCGGCCTCTGGCGTCAGATGAAAGCGGCGCCGGTGCTGGAGGTGCAGCGGCCGCTGGAACAGCGGCTGGCCCACCTGGTGGCGATCTATGGCCAGCAGGATCCCGACGCCGTGGCGGAAGCCACCCGTCGCATCGCCAAGCGGCTGGGCCCCCAGCGCACGGCCAGTGCCCTGGAGGCGATCGCCAACGGGGAGGCGGCCGAAGCCTGCCGGCAGATGCTCGAGTACTACGACCGCTGCTACGACCACGACCTCAACGGTCGTTGCGTCGCCGCCGTGGAACTGGGGGAGCAGAGCCCGGAGCAGGCCGCTGCCCACCTGCTGGCCAGCGGGCTGGCCTAAGCCAGCACCCGGCCGATCAGGGCGGCGCCGCTGAAGCCGGCCGCCCGTAGATCCTGCAGGGCGGCAGCGGCGTTGGCAGCCGGCAGCGCCGCCAGCAGCGGGCCGCAGGTCTGGGGATCGATCAACAGGGCCCGGTGGGCGGCCTCAGGGCCGTGCGGGCGGGGCCCGGCCAAATGCACCGCACCCTCCAGCAGGGCCAGGGCGGCGGCGTTGGCGGGGGCCAGGCTGCTGGCCACACCAGCAGCCAGCAGCTCCAGGGCGCCGGGCAGCGCCGGCACGGCGGCCCAGTTGAGGGCGACGCGCAGCGGCGGGCTGGCGGCGAGCATCTCGCCGAGGTGGCCGAGCAGCCCGAAGCCGGTCACATCGGTGCAGGCCCGGCAGCCGTGGCGCGCCAGCAGCGGCAGCAGCGGCGCCTGGCTCTGCTGCAGCACCACCAGCGCCTGCTCGATCCAGGCGGGATCGGCGGCCGCCGCCATCGCCGCCGCAAACAGCACGCCACTGCCCAGCGGGCGGCTGAGCAGCAGCACATCGCCCGGCTGGAGCGGGCCCTTGCGCCAGAACTGCGGCGGCGCCACCCGGCCGTTGACCGTGAGCGCCAGGCTCAGGCCAGCGCCATCGCGGGCCTCCAGGGTGTGCCCGCCCAGCAGCACGGCGCCCTGCGGTTCCAGCACGGAACAGACCCCCGCCAGGGTCTGCAGCAGCAGCTCCTCCTGCACGGCGGTGGCTGCCGCTGGCAAGGTCACCAGCGCCTGGGCGCTCTCCACCGGCGCCCCGCAGGCCCAGAGGTCGCTGCAGGCATGCAGGGTGGTGAGGCGGGCGTTGAGCCAGGGGTCGTCCACGAGGGCCGGGAAGCCATCAACGCTCTGCAGCAACAAGGAGCCGTCATCGAGCCGGGCCACCACGGCGGCGTCCTCAGCGGGGGCGCGCGTGAAGGGAGCAGTGGAATCGCGCCTGCCGGTGGCCTGAGCGGCGAGCCTTCCCAGCGCTGCCTGCAGCGGGGCGGCGGGCAGCTTGGCGGCGCAGCCGCGGCAGGGCATGGGCTCCGGCGCGCCGGCGGCGCCCATCGGCTGCAGGGCGGTGAAGCGGTCCATGAAGGCCTGGTCGATGGCGTGCTTCCAGCGCCACAGCCAGCGATACGGGCCGATCGCCAGCGGCCCGAACAGGGCGAGCGCCCGCGGGCCGCCCGGGTGCCAGCCGCCATCGCCGAGCAGTTGCAGGGCGTAGGGCTGGGGCCGCCAGGGCCGCAGGGGGTGGCCGGGGGCATCGATGCTGCGTTTGAGGTTGGTTGCCAGCACCGGCGCGGCCCGCACCGCCCAGACCCCCGACGGAGGACGGGGCCGGCCCTCGATCAAGCCGCAGTCACCGCAGGCGAACAGGCCAGGGTGGCCCACCACCTCCAGGCAGGAGGTAGTGCGCACACGGCCGCTGCCGGGATCGACCGGCAGGCCGGCAGCAGCCAGCCAGGCGGGCGCCAGGCTGCCGGTGCAGGCCAGGTCAGC
>CALFOF010000288.1 GCA_937919075.1 uncultured Cyanobium sp.
AGCAACAACCTCGATGAATTCTTCATGGTGAGGGTGGCCTCGCTGAAGTCCCAGCTGGAGGCCGGGGTCGACACGCTCAGCGACGACGGCCGCACCCCGAAGCAGCAGCTGCAGGCCATTCAGGAGCGGCTGCGGCCGCTTTTGGAGCAGCAGCAGGCGCACTATCGCGGCCATATGAAGAGCAGCCTGGCGGAGCACGGCGTGCACCTGCTCGATTACCAGCGGCTCAACAAGGCTCAGAAACAGTGGGCCGACGACTA
This sequence comes from uncultured Cyanobium sp., assembly GCA_937919075.1. Taxonomy (GTDB): domain Bacteria; phylum Cyanobacteriota; class Cyanobacteriia; order PCC-6307; family Cyanobiaceae; genus MW101C3. Next base: position 261 of record CALFOF010000288.1, read on the forward strand.
CTTCAAGACGGCAATCTTCCCGGTGCTCACCCCCTTGGCGGTGGATCCGGCTCACCCGTTCCCGTTCATGAGCAACCTGAGCCTGAACGTGGCGGCGTTGGTTCGCGACCCCGACACCGGCCAGCAGCAGTTCGCCCGGGTGAAGGTGCCGCAGAAGAGCTTGCCGCGCTTTGTGGAGATTCCCACCGAGCTCAGCGGCCGCAACGCCAAGGATGTGGTGTTCTGCGCCGTGCCGCTCGAGCAGGTGGTGGCCTTCAACCTGCAGCTGCTGTTCCCCGGCATGACGATCGAGGGGCACTACTTCTTCCGCATCACCCGCGACGCCGACCTCGAACTGCGGGATCTGGAGGCGGACGATCTGATGGAGGCGCTGCAGGAAGGCCTGCGCAAGCGGCGGCGGGGCGGCGAGGTGGTGCGCCTCGAAGTGGCCGATGAGATGCCCGCGGAAATGGTGGAGCAGCTTGTGGAAGCCACCGATGTGGAGCCGGAAGACCTTTACCAGATCAATGGCCCTCTGGGCCTCGACGACCTGATGAGCCTGCTGGCCATTCCCCTGCCCCAGCTCAAGGACAAGCCGCACATCGGCCGCACCAACGCGGCGTTGGCGCGCACCCAGAAAAGCCGTCTGGAGGATGGCTCGCTCAAGGCGGAAGACTTCCAGAGCATCTTCGCGGTGCTGCGCCGCAACGATGTGCTGCTGCACCACCCCTACGACCTGTTCGCCACCTCGGTGGAGGAATTCATCAACCAGGCCGCCGATGACCCCTCGGTGCTGGCGATCAAGATGACCCTCTACCGCACCTCCAAGAATTCGCCGATCATCCTGGCGCTGATCCGGGCGGCCGAAAACGGCAAGCAGGTGATGGCGCTGGTGGAGCTCAAGGCCCGCTTCGACGAGGACAACAACATCCAGTGGGCCCGCCAGCTGGAGCGCTCCGGTGTGCACGTGGTGTATGGGGTGCTCGGCCTCAAGACCCACACCAAGATCATGCTGGTGGTGCGCAAGGAGAAGGAGCGGTTGCGCAGCTACGTGCACATCGGCACCGGCAACTACAACTCCAAAACCTCCAGCCTCTACACCGACATCGGCCTGCTGTCGGCGAACGAGGAGCTGGGCAAGGATCTGGTGGAGTTGTTCAACTACCTCACCGGCTTCTCCAAGCAGCAGAGCTTCCGCCGCCTGCTGGTGGCGCCGGTCACGCTGCGCAAGGGCATGGAGGGGCTGATTCAACGGGAGATCGACCATGCCCGCGCCGGCCTCGGCGGCTCGATTCGGGCAAAAATGAATTCGCTGGTGGATCCGCCGATCATCGCCTTGCTCTATGCGGCCTCCCAGGCCGGGGTCACGATCGAACTGCTGATCCGCGGCATGTGCAGCCTGCGGCCCGGTGTACCCGGTGTGAGCGACAACATCAAAGTGGTGAGCGTGATTGGGCGGTTCCTGGAGCACTCCCGCCTGTTCCGCTTTGCCAATGCCGGTGAGCCGGAAATGTATTTCGGCAGCGCCGACTGGATGCCTCGCAACCTTGATCGCCGGGTGGAAGCAGTGGCGCCGGTGAAGGATCCAGCCCACCAGCTGTTGCTCGAGCGCCTGCTCGATACGTACTTCAACGACAACGTCGCCGCCTGGGACATGCAACCCGACGGCACCTTCATCCAGCGGCAGGCGGAAGGGGAGGAGCATTGCGCCCAGCGCGATCTGATCAACGGCTGGCGCACCGCGCTGCAACCGGCAGCCATCGCCTGAGCCTGGGTCTGGGTCTGGGTCTGCGACTTTTCGCACAGCCGGGCGGCCGCCTCGCAGCGGCTGCCGCACATTGCAGCAGCGCAGCCCTTCATCGCCAAATCAACAACCCAACAGCGGTACGGCCGTCGAATAATTCAGAAATGAAGATGTGACCACTTATTTGTGGCAAAAGTAACCGAATCATTACCCTTTCATCGGTAAGTCTCTGCTATGTTCCGGCTACAACTAGCAGGAGGCCGAGGTGATGGGGACACCTCCGCGATCCACATCTGCGGCTGCGGCTGCGGGCGGCGGCGTCAAGCCACCGCCACGGGTGGGTCAACAGCGGTCCAGTGGGCGCTTGAGCGTCGATTCGATCGGCTGGTATCTGAGCAACATCGGCCGTGTACCACTTCTCACGGCGGCTGAAGAAATTGAGCTGGCGCATCACGTACAGGGGATGAAACGCCTGCTCGAATTGCCCGCCGATAGCCTCACCGTGCGGCAGCGGCACCAGATCCGCATGGGCACCCGCGCCCGCGACCGGATGATGGCCGCCAACCTGCGGCTGGTGGTCAGCGTGGCCAAGAAGTACCAGAACCAGGGCCTTGAGCTGCTGGATCTGGTGCAGGAAGGGGCGATCGGCCTGGAGCGCGCCGTCGGCAAGTTCGATCCAGCCATGGGCTACAAGTTTTCCACCTATGCCTATTGGTGGATCCGCCAGGGCATGACCCGGGCGATCGACAACAGCGCCCGCACGATCCGGTTGCCAATCCACGTCTCCGAGAAGCTCTCGAAGATGCGGCGCATCACCCGGGAGCTCTCGCACCGCTTCGGCCGCCAGCCCAACCGGCTGGAGCTGGCCCATGCCATGGGCATGGAGCCCCGCGACCTGGAGGAGCTGATCGCCCAGAGCGCACCCTGCGCCTCCCTCGACGCCCACGCCCGCGGCGAGGAAGACCGCAGCACCCTGGGTGAGCTGATCGCCGATCCGGCCAGCCACGAGCCCATGGATCACATGGACCGCAGCCTGCAGAAGGAGCACCTGGGGGCCTGGCTGTCCCAGCTCAATGAGCGCGAGCAGAAAATCCTCAAGCTGCGTTTCGGCCTGGAGGGCTCCGAGCCGCTCACGCTCGCCGAGATCGGCCGCACCATTAATGTGTCGCGCGAACGGGTGCGCCAGCTGGAAGCCAAGGCGATCATGAAGCTGCGGCTGATGAGCAACTTCCACCAGGCCGCCTGAGGCCCTTGGCGCTGCCGCTCTGGTGGGAGGGGCTGGGTGAACAATGGCGGCAGGCTCTCGGGGTCGCCGCCGTTCTGCTCTGGCTGGCATTGGTGGTGCTGCTGGCGCTGCAGACCAGGGCGCACTGGCCGCAGCGGCCGGAGTGGAGCCGCAAGGTGCTGCACATCGGCACCGGCCCGGTGGTGCTGATCGCCTGGGGGCTGGGAATCGAGCGTTGGATCGCCCTGCCGGCGGCGGCGGTGGTCACCGTGGCAGCGGCGCTCAACCACCGCTTCCGCCTGCTGCCGGCGGTGGAGGACGTGGGCCGCGCCAGCTACGGCACCGTGGCCTACGGCGCCGCCATCACCACATTGATGGCACTGTTCTGGCCGCAGCGGAGTGATGCGGTAGCTGCCGGGGTGCTGGTGATGGCCTGCGGCGATGGCCTGGCGGGCCTGCTGGGGGCCTCGATCGCTTCGCCGAGCTGGACGATCGCCGGCCAGCGCAAATCGCTGCTGGGCACCGCCACGATGGGGCTGGTGAGCCTGGGGGTGCTGGTGGCGCTGCGGCTGGCCCTGCCGGCGGGCGGCGGGCTGGGCCCATCGCTGCCGGCGCTGGTGGCAATCGCGGTGGCGGCGATGCTGCTGGAGCAGTTCGCCCTGCTGGGCATCGACAACCTGGCCGTGCCGGTGGCGGTGGGCCTGCTCTGGGCACTGCTCGGCGCTCAGACCTGAAGCATGCGCTCGCAGCGGTGGCGCCAGTCGTCGCGGGTGCCCAGGCCCGCCACGATCAGCCGATCGCTGGGCTCCTCCCGCAACCGCAGCTGCCACTGGCGGATCACCTCGGCGCGCTCCATCCACACGTTCAACACGGTGCGCTGGATGCCTTCAGAGTCCCAGCCCCGCTGCTGCGAAGAGGCCAGGGCCCAACCGAGCAGGTCATCGAGCTGAAAAGGGCGGAAGCCGGCGAAGACAGGGCCGCTGTGATCGGAAGCGGAAGATGTCTGCTCCAGATAAAACATCTGCAGCGGTTCTGACAATCCGCAGAATTGCAATAGATAAGACATGCCGCCTTCCCTGCAATGTGGTGAAGGCAAGCTAGAGAGATCCGCTCTAGCAACTGTTCCCACTGAACAGTTCGTTGCAGAGCATCAATCTGGCACTCGCGATTAGGGAGTGCCAGCTACACAATCAGGCGGTCAGACCGCTGCCAGCAGCTCGCCGCTGGGCGCATGGCGCTGGGCCTCCGTCATCGCTTCGGCCAGCTCGGCGAGCACCGTGCGGGTGGTGTCGAGGTCGATGCAGGCATCGGTGATGCTCTGGCCGTAGGTGAGCTGGGAGAGATCGGCCGGGATCTTCTGGTTGCCCGCCACCAGGTGGCTTTCGATCATCACACCCATCACCGGGCAGGCGGCCTGGCGCAGCTGCTCACCCACCTGGACCAGCACCTGGCCCTGCAGGCGGTAGTCCTTGTTGGAGTTGCCGTGGCTGCAATCCACCATCAGCCGCGCCGGCAGGCCGGCCTTGGCGAGCGAGGCCGCCGCCGCCGCCACCGCTTCCGGGTGGTAGTTGCTGCCGCCCTTGCCGCCGCGCAGCACCAGGTGGCCATCGGGGTTGCCGGTGGTGGACACGATCGCCGCATGGCCCTGGCGGCTGATGCCAAGAAAATGGTGCGGGCGGGCGGCCGCCTCCATGGCGTTGATCGCCGTCATGGCGCTGCCATCGGTGCCGTTCTTGAAGCCGATCGGCATCGACAGGCCCGAGGCCATCTCGCGGTGCGTCTGGCTTTCGGTGGTGCGGGCACCGATCGCCGTCCAGCTGATCAGATCGGCGATGTACTGGGGCACCACCGGATCAAGCAACTCAGTGGCGGCGGGCAGGCCGAGCTCGGCGAGATGGAGCAGCAGGCTGCGCGCCAGGCGCAGGCCGGTGTTGATGTCGTAGCTGCTGTCGAGGTGGGGATCGTTGATCAGCCCCTTCCAGCCCACGGTGGTGCGCGGCTTCTCGAAGTACACCCGCATCACGATCTCGAGCTGATCGAGGTGCTCGGCCCGCACCTTGGCGATGGCGGCGGCGTACTCCTGGGCGGCTGTCACGTCGTGGACGGAGCAGGGCCCCACGATCACCAGCAGGCGTGAATCACGGCCGTGCAGGATCGCCTTGATGCGCTCGCGGGCGCCGGCCACCACCGCCGCCGCCGCTTCGCCGAGGGGCAGCTCCCGGTGCAACACCGCCGGCGCCACCAGCGGCCGGGTCTCCACCACATGGAGGTCGGAGGTGGGGATCATGGCGGCAGGCGGAAGGGCGCTGAAGATCCACCCTAGAAGCCGGCTGCAACGGCGCCGAACCCGCCACCGTTCTGCAGCCGATGCCACCGTTGGCGGTCCGGCGGCCGCAAAGAATGGAGACCTCCCGTACGTTCAAGGGATGACCCCTTCTCCTATGGCTGCGTCCCCCATCGCCGCTACCGATCTGCTGGCCACCTACCGCAGCGCCGCTGCGGAGCGTGAAGCCCTCGGCGTGCCGCCGCTGCCGCTTTCGGCGCCCCAGGCGCAGGCGCTCACCGAGCTGCTGCAGCAGCCGCCCGCCGGCGAAGAGGCGTTTCTGCTGGATCTGCTGATCGAACGCATCCCGCCGGGGGTGGATGAGGCGGCCTACGTCAAGGCGGGCTGGCTGAGCGCCGTGGCCCAGGGGTTGGCCACCAGTCCGCTGCTCGACCCGATCGCGGCCACCC
>CALFOF010000289.1 GCA_937919075.1 uncultured Cyanobium sp.
CTGGCCCCGAAAAACTCGATTGATTTGACGATTTCGCCCGGGCCAAGTGGTTTGCTTACGCGATCAACGCCAAGCCGCCCATCAATGACCACCAGCATCCGATCCGTCTCGTGGATGCAGTCGACCGGACAGGTGTCGATCGCTTCCTGAATCGTCTCGGTGGTGTCGCCGTCCTGGCGGATGGCGCGGGAGCGTCCCCACAGAGGTTCCACCAGGAACGTGTTGCCGGCCACATGGGCGCAATAGCGGCAGCCGATGCAGACAGCTTCATCAACCCAGACGGCCCGCTGACGCAGACGCCCGCCCAACAACGGTTCGTGCCCACTGGCCACAGGCCGCGCTGTGGCTTCGGCCGTGAAGGCGAGCGAAGGATCAGTAGCAGCAGCGGCGGCGCCGTGGGCGGCTACGGCGGCGGAGTCGGCCCATTCAGGCGACACGGATTCAGGCGTCCCAGCGGGACACGACCAGCTCAATAGTGCCGTCAACGGCCTGGGTCTGCTCGGTGACTTGGAAGCCCTCCGCTACAGAAGCGGCGAGGATGGAACGCAACGCGTAGCGCTGGGTGACCTGAGCCAGGAAACGCTCCACCGGCACCGGCTGCTTCCACAGATCCAGATCGGTCACAAGTTCGTAGCTGTTGCTGGTGGCATTCCACCGGAAGCCGATGTCGCCGCCACCGGTCTGAGCCACGCAGAGCTCGGCGAGCACGGTCTGGCCGCGGTAGCCGCGCACTGGGCGCTCGCTCGAATCGGGCTCATGGCCGAGATCACGCAGGGCGCCGAGCAGGGCATCACGGTCGCGGAGCTCGGTCTTGACGGTGCTGAAGTGCGACATCGAAACGGGGGCGAACGGTGAAGGGTTCAGGCGGAACGCTGCTCGACCGGCAAAGCCGCCGAGGTGGTCTGGGCCTGGCTCAAAAAGGCTTCCGCCGTGCTGGTGCGTTGCTGAACGCTGCCGAGGCTGGATTCGATCCGCTCGGTCAGCTGCTGGCAGCCCTCACCACGAAATCCCTGAACCAGCTCCTCAACGGTGCCGTCGGGGCGGATGCGAAATCGGATGGTGTGCTGGGCCATCCTGCGGCAGAAAGCGTTGTCGGATGCTAGCCGGATCGGTCAAACCGTGCGGCGCTTCAGTTGAGCAGCCCCTCATCAACCAGCGTCTGCAACCGTTCGAGCACAGCAGGATCTTCCAGTTGCTCCAGGGCCACCCGGGCCTCGTCACGCACGGTGGCGTCGTTGTCGTGGAGCAACACCTCCACCAGCACACCCACCAGCTCCGACTGGCGCGGCGGCACGAGATGGTCGTAGAGGCGGCCGAGCGACCAGGCGCTGTTGCTGCGCACCACCGGCTCACTGTCGATGCGCAGACTCAGTAGAAGCTGGGCGGCCGCCTGATCCGCCTTGGCCGCTCCCGTGCTGCCGGCATCCGCCAGCGACCCGGCCGCCCACAGGCGCACGGCGGCGATGTCGAGCTGAAGCGCGCGGATCAAGGGGTTGAGCACCGGCGCCTGTGGGTAATTGCCCAGGCTCCAGGCCACCGCCTTGCGCACATAGCCGTTGGCGTCGTCTTGAAGGAGGGCGAGCAGGGGCTCCACCGCCCGCGGATCGGGGTTGCGGCCCAGGGCGTAGACCGCGCTCATCCGCAGGATCGGGCAGGTGGAAGCCAGCAGGGGCAGCAGCCATGGCACGGCGCGGGGGTCGCGGTGTTCGCAGAAAATGCGCAAGCCCTGCATGCGCTGGTCGTGGCCGCCGGCCAGCAACTCCAGGCCCAGATCGCACTCAGCGGCGATGTCGCCCTGGCCGGGCTCAAGCGTGTCGATCGCGTCAAACGGATCAAGGGCCAGCTCCTGGGCCAGTTCCCCGGCCAACAGCTCCGGATCAAACGCCAGTTCCGCCGGGCTCCTGGAGAACGGCGGCACAGATTCGCTGCTGACCTCGTCATCCATGGGCACAGTCATCAATGGGCACCGTCATCCATTGGCACCGTCATCAATGGGCACCAAAGCGCCCCTCCTCATCCAATCGGCGCTGGCGCTGCCATGTCGCCGGGCAGCCAGATCCTCGCACTCACGGCGAACAGGGCCAGGCCAAAAAGCAGCACGATGCCGGCCGGGAGCAGGGTGGAGCGAAAGAACGACACGGAAAGTCCTGATGGTGTTGGCATTCTGAAGGCATAGGGTTCGGCCAGTCGTGAACGGGACCCTTGCCGCCTGTTTCCAGTCCTGACCCCACCGTTCCCTCCTGGCGCCGGCTTGTGGCCGTGGCGGCCGCCGGTGTGGCGAGCGGTGCTCCCTACATGGTGGGCAGCCGCCTGCTGCAGGGCTGGCTCAGCGCCAGCCAGGTGCCGCTGGCGTTGATCGGCCTGATTCCCCTGGCTGAGCTGCCCTACACCTTGAAGCTGTTCTGGGCGCCGCTGCTGGATCGCTGGCCGATCCCCTGGCCCGACCGGCGCCGGGGCTGGCTGGTGCTGCTGCAGGTGGTGTTGGTGGTGGTCACCGCGGCGATGGCGCTGCTGCGGCCGAGCACCGATGCCGCCAGCCTCGCCGCCATCGGCGTGATGGCGCTGCTGCTGGCCATCTGCAGCGCCACCCAGGACATCGCCGTCGATGCCTACCGCACCGACCTGCTGCCGGAACTGGAGCGGGGGCCCGGCGCCGCCGCCGCCTCGCTGGGCTACCGAGCGGCGATGCTGGCGGTGGGGGCAGGGGGATTCCTGCTGGCCGGACGCTTCGGTTGGCCGGCAGCCTTTCTTGGCTCGGCAGTGCTGATCGCCGCCATGCTGCCGTTCACATTGACGGCGCCGCGGCTGCCCGCCATCGAGCATCCCGTCACCAGCCTGCGCCAGGCGGTGCTGGGCCCCGCCCGGGAATTCCTGCGGCGCAGCGGCCCGAACCGCTCCTGGCAACTGCTGCTTCTGGTGCTGCTCTACCGCTGGCCCGATGGCCTGCTCAGCGCCATGGCGATCCCGTTTCTGACCAGCAAGGGCTTCAGCCCCGCCGACATCGGCCTGGTGCAAGGCGGCTGGGCGGTGGCCGCCACCATGGCCGGCACGGTGCTGGGGGGCGTGCTGTTCAGCCGGTTGGGCATGAACCGCTCGCTGTGGCTGTTCGCCCTCGCCGGGGCGCTCGGCAACCTCAGCTACTGGGCTCTGGCCCAATTCGGTGGCGGACTCACAGGGCTGATCACGGCGGTGAGCCTGGAGAATCTCTTCGGCGGCATGGTGGGCGCCGTGTTCGTGGCCCTGCTGATGAGCCTCTGCAACCCGCGCTTCTCCGCCACCCAGTACGCCCTGTTCTCCGGCGTCTACGCCATGAGCCGCTCGGTGCTGGCGGCACCGGCCGGGCTCGTGGCCGAACGGGCGGGATGGGGACCGTTCTTCCTGTTCACCGTGGCGGCAGCGCTGCCGGCCTTCCTGCTGATGCTTCGCCTCACACCCTGGAATGAAGCGGAAGCTCGCGGGGCGTTCGATCCCTCCCGCGATGCCACCTGACGGGTAACTGGATCTCACTGACGGGTGACTGACGGCAACGCGCCTGGGTCAACCGCACGCCGCAGGTGAATGGCCTCAGCCGGCCGGCGTCAACCGCCGCCGCAGCTGGCCGCAGGCCGCGTCTTGATCCAGGCCCCGGCTGGCCCTCACGCTCACGGCCACGTGCCGGTCCTGAAGAGCGCGCCGGAAGGCCTCGACCCGCTCCGGACTGGGGCATTGAAACTCCTCTTCCTCAATCGGGTTGTAAGGGATGAGATTCACGTGGCTCTGGAAACCCCGCAGCAACTGGGCGAGAGCCACCGCCTGACGGGGGTGGTCATTGAGCCCGCCCAACAGGATGTATTCGAAGCTCACACGCCTTCCCGTAAGCGCCACGTAGCGGCGGCAATCGTCCAACAGCCGATCGAGGGGATAGGCGCGGGCTGTGGGGATCAACTGCTCCCGCAGCGTCTGATCGGGAGCATGCAGGCTCACCGCCAGGGTGAACTGGGCGCGCCCGAGCCGTTCAAGCGCCCGCTCGGCCAGTTGCGGCAACGTCTGGGGGACCCCGACGGTACTGAGCGTGATCTGGCGCTGGGCCATGCCGAGATCAGTGCAGAGGCAGTCGATCGCGCCGAGCACGGCCTCAATGTTCAACAACGGTTCACCCATGCCCATGAAGACCACATGGCTGGGGCGCTCGCCCATCACCTCGCGGACCGTGAGCACCTGATCAACGATTTCGTGCACCGCCAGCGAGCGATCAAGGCCGGCTTTGCCGGTGGCGCAGAAGCGGCAGGCCATCGGGCAACCCACCTGACTGGAGACACAGACCGTGAGCCGGTCACGGCTGGGGATGCCTACGGTTTCGAGACTCAGCCCATCAGAGGTGGCGAGCAACAGCTTGGTGGTGCCATCGCTGGCCACACTGCGCAGCAGCTCGCGCGAACGGCCGATTGGATCAGGCAGATCGGGGGCGGCCTCACCACAGAGCTGCTGGCGCCAGAGCTTCGGCAGCACAGTGACATCAGCAAAGCGCCGGGCGCCCTTCGCGTAGATCCACTCGTGGAGTTGGCGGCCGCGAAAGGGAGGTTGGCCTTGGGCCACCGCCCAGGCTTGCAGAGCCTCAAGCTTGAGGCCCAGCAAGGGAACTGCGGGAGGGGCCGTCAGGGCCACACCAGCAGGCCGTGACCAAGCTTCCACTCCACGGCGAGCAGGGCCATGAAACCCAGCATGGCAAAGCGGCCGTTGAACAACTCGGTGTGGTGGTGAAAGCCGAAGCGCGGCAGGCGGCGCTTCGGGACGATCGGGGGTTGGAGAACCATGGATCAGTCGTCGCTCAGCAGGCCTTCTTCCAGCAATCCTTCCACGGCGGCGGGATCAGGAATCAGTTCCTCTTCCAGGCCTTCATCAACACTGGGACGGGCGAAGGCGGCAAAGCTGCTGGCCGTAGCCTCGATGCCACGCTTGCTGCGAACAGCATCGAGCTCATCTTCGGAGGGGTCGTCGAGCACCGCGGGGGAGGCGACAGCGGCGGCTGCCGGCATCTCCACGGTGTAATCGGGCCGCAGGTTGGCCACGCGGCGATAACCGCCGGACTCCTCATCGAGGATGTCGGGATGGGGGCCAGCTTCGCTGCGCAGCTCTTCTTCAAAGCCACCGAAGCCGGTGCCGGCGGGGATGAGCCGGCCGATGATCACGTTCTCTTTGAGTCCACGCAACCAGTCGCTCTTGCCTTCGATCGCCGCTTCCGTGAGCACCCGGGTGGTCTCCTGGAAGCTGGCGGCAGAGATGAAGCTGTCAGTATTGAGCGACGCCTTGGTGATGCCCAGCAGCACGGGAGTGAACTCCGCCGGTGCGCCACCGGTGATCGCCATCGCCTGATTCACCTGCTCCACTTGGCGCAGTTCAATCAGTTCGCCCGGCAGCAGGGTGGTGTCACCGGCATCTTCGATGCGCACCTTGCTGGTCATCTGGCGGACGATGACCTCAATGTGCTTGTCGTCGATGGTGACGCCCTGGGATTTGTAGACGTTCTGCACTTCCTGCACCATGCGGAACTGCAGCTTGGAGATGGCCTCCTGAGCCGCTTCCATCGAGGGCTTGCGAGAGCGCAGATCCTCGAAATAGCACTCGAGCAGTTCGTGGGGATTGATCGGTCCGTCGGTGAGCATCTCGCCGGCGCTCACCTGTTGCCCGTCGTTGACCATGGCATTGCGGCCATGCGAGATCGGGTATTCGGTCTGGGCGTCGTCTGATTCGATCACCGACACCGTCACCGAGTCTTCGTCTTCGACTTGCTTGATCTGCACCGTGCCCGACCGGCGGCAGAGCACGGCCGATTCGCGCGGACGACGGGCTTCAAGCAATTCTTCGATGCGTGGCAGACCCTGAACGATGTCGCCCGTTTTCTGACGCTCGAACACCAGCAGGGCCAGAGCATCGCCACGCTGCACCAGTTCGCCATCGCGAACGTGGAGCACGGAATCGGGGGACACCATGTAGGGGCGGCCAAGGCGGATGGTGATCGTGTTGCCGTTGATCGCCTCCACCTGTCCGCAGCAGTCGGCGCTGATGCCTTCGGCGAGCAGTTCACCATCGACGAGGCGCTGACCGACCGTGGCGGCGATGGCGGCCGAACCGCAGTCGACATCCTTTGTGTCGTGGGCACGCTCAACGATCAGGCGGCGGACGGGCTCCCCGTCGATCGGATCAGGCAGCTGGACCAGACCGTTCTCCTTGCAGAGAATCTGGGTGGTGGCCACCACGTCGCCGCTCTTGACGGCCACGCCGTCTTCCACCTGGAGCTTGGTGTGGGTGGAGCCGTGGCTGGCGTCGGAGAGGGTATCGCGGCGTACGAGCAGGGTTTCCAGGATCACCAGTTGCAAGCGCTCAATCGTCTTGGCGCGCTTGTCGGGCACCACCTCCACATCCACCGTCATCTGGGGTGTGGTGTCGATGGTTTCAAGGATCAGCTGGGTGCGCAGCAGCTCGACACCCTCCACAGACTTGATCATCTCGCCGTCTTTGTAGGTGAGCCGCTGGGTGGCCTTGAGCCCAAGCGAAGGACCACCGTTCTGCTTGATGGTGGCAAGTTCAGGAAGGTGGGCATGATCTGGAATCGTGTATTCCTCCACCGGGCGCAACAGCAGGGCGCCGCCTTCGGGAGTATCCACGGCCTCCACATACACCATCGCCTCGGTGACAAGACCCGGGGCGAGTTCATCGCCGGGGTTGTGCAGCTTGCCTTCATCCGCGTACCGGCCCAGCACCTTGCTGTCGGCGACGAGATGGAGCGTGCCGGAGCGAACGATGATCTCACGCAGAATGTCGTTCTTCTGGGTGACAGTGACGATGCCGGCAATCTGGCTGAAGATGTCCTTGACGACTTCAGTACCGGCTTCAATCCACTGGCCGTCCTCAATCATCAACAGGGAAATGTCCTTGTTGATTTCATGAGTTTCAGTGGGAATCCACAGCAGCGTGCCGCCCTTGGACACCTCATAGCCGTTCTTGGCCGACCGGGCCTTCTTGATCGAAAGGCCGGGGGCATACTTCACCATGCCGCCTGTCTGGGTGCGGAAGCGATCATCAGCCAGTTCGGCAATCACTTCGCCGGTGCCGATCTTGCTGCCGGGGTGGGTGCGCACCACGTAGCGGGAATTGTCTTTCCCTTCCAGGTGCCAGGTTTCCCCCGAGTGGGTGGATTCATGCACCAGCTTGCAATCTTTGAGGGTGAGGCTGGCGGTGACGATCTGCACCTCGCGCGAATCACCGGCCGACTCCCGCAGCCGCACGACGCCGCCGTGCTCACTCACCAACCGGCTCTCCGCCAGCACATCACCGGTGGTAACGGGCTTGTTGCCGGCCACCACGGGCTGGGCATTGGGGGGGAGGTTGTAGACATCGCCGGCCAGCACCCACATCCGGCCCAGCCGCTGAGCCTTGAGGGTGATGTTGCCCTGGCGGTCGGTGACTTGACGAGGCTGGATCACATCCTCGTAGCGCACCTGACCTGCCAGATCGCAGATCACATCCTTGGTGCCCTTCTCCACGCTCTTCTTGACCGACGTGCCCGCCGAGATCTGGGCCAACACCGTGTCTGCTGGCATCGGTTGGCCATTGGCGACGAACAGGATGGAGCCGGTGCTGACTTCCACCTTCTGCACCTTGCCCTTGCCGCTGGGGATCACCGCAAGGGTGAAATCGGTTTCGGCGATCTGAGCCTCCACACCGTGGGGAGTGCGGTGCTGACGCACCCTGGCTTTGGGGCCGAACTCCGCCACCCCTTCCAGAAGCGAGCGCACCACGCCGGTTTCGGCTGTGGACACACCACCGGTGTGGAAGGTACGCATGGTGAGCTGGGTGCCGGGCTCGCCGATCGACTGGGCGGCGATGATGCCGACGGCTTCACCGAGATCCACCAGCTGGTTGTGAGCCAGGGCCCAGCCGTAGCACTTGCGGCAGACCGAACGGGCAGCCTCGCAGGTGAGTGGAGAGCGCACCAGCACAGTGCGCACACCAGCGGCTTCAATCAGCGCCGTGATCGGCTTATCGATTTCGCCATCGCGCTCCACCAGCACATCGCCGTTGGCAGCCACCACAGGTTCCGCCGCCAGACGACCCACCAGCTTGGCCTGGAAACGGCCCTTTTCATCGGCCTGAATAGGAATGCCGCGGGTGGTGCCGCAGTCGTCTTCCCGCACGATCACATCCTGGGCCACGTCCACCAGACGGCGGGTGAGGTAGCCGGAGTCGGCGGTGCGCAGGGCCGTATCCACCAGACCCTTACGGGCGCCGTAGGAGGAGATCACGTATTCCGTGACCGTGAGCCCTTCGCGGAAGTTGGTGCGGATCGGCAGGTCAATGATCTCCCCCTGGGGGTTGGCCATCAGACCGCGCATGCCAACCAGCTGCCGCACCTGGGACATGTTGCCCCGGGCGCCGGAGTTGGCCATCATCCAGACGGAGTTGAGCGGGTCGTTGTCGTTGAAGTTCTTCTTGACTTCCTCAACCAGGCGCTCGTTGGTTTCCGTCCAGGTGTCGATCACCTTGGTGTGCCGTTCCACCTCGGTGATTTCGCCGAGCCGGTAGCGCTCTTCGGTATCGGTGATCTGCTGCTCGGCTTCCTCCAGCAGGCGCACCTTCTGCACCGGAATGCGCAGATCTTCCACCGAGATCGAGACCGCCGCCTGGGTGGCGTAGTGGAAGCCGAGATCCTTCAGCTCATCGGCCATCGAAGCGGTGGCAGCTGTGCCGTGGTGCTTGTAGGCCCACGCCACCAGATTGCGCAGAGCCTTCTTGTTGATCTCCTTGTTGAGAAAGCGGGGAGCTTCTTTGGTCAGGGGAGCGTTGCGGCGACCCTGATCGGACGTGGAGGTGGAAGGTGAGCTGGTCATGGTGGGGCGCAGAGGAAGGCGGGTGGAGGAGGGCAGAAACAATTCGGGCGAAACTGAGCCTTCAGACGGCGGCCACCGCATCGATGATGGTGACGTTCATCACGACCCGGCCGACGGTGGTGAGCAGATAGCGGCTGATCAGAGCACCGTCTTCATCGAAGCGATCACGGCGGTACTTCCACTGCTCGATGCGGGTGCCATCTCTGAGAGTTTCCTGCTTGAGGGGCACATCGCTTTCATCGTCATCATCAATCTCGCCAGTGAAGCGGACCCATATCCAGTTGTGTAGGGTGAGGTGCTTCTCATCGAAGGCATTGAGCACATCAGCGAGCCCAGCGAAGGTGCGGCTCCTGTCGCCGAAGGCCGGCTGCGACTCTTTGCGGTTCAAGGCGGTGAGGTAGTAGATGCCCAGCACCATGTCCTGGGAGGGCGTGATGATTGGCTCGCCAGTGGCGGGCGAAAGGATGTTGTTGCTGGCGAGCATCAACATGCGGGCTTCCGTCTGGGCTTCGATCGCCAGGGGCACGTGCACAGCCATCTGGTCGCCGTCGAAGTCGGCGTTGAAAGCCGGGCACACCAGCGGGTGCAGCTGGATGGCGCGGCCATCCACCAGCTTGGGCTCAAAGGCCTGGATGCCGAGGCGGTGCAGGGTGGGGGCCCGGTTGAGCAGGATCGGATGGCCTTCAATCACCTCTTGCAGCACCTGCATCACTTCATCATCGGCGCGCTGAATCAGCTTCTTGGCCGCCTTGATGTTGTTGACGATGTTCTGGCGGATCAACCGGTGGATCACGAACGGTTGGAACAGCTCAATCGCCATCTCCTTGGGTAGACCGCACTGGTGCATCTTCAACTTGGGACCCACCACGATCACCGAACGGCCGGAGTAGTCGACCCGTTTGCCCAGTAGGTTCTGGCGGAAGCGCCCCTGCTTGCCCTCGATGATGTCGCTGAGTGACTTGAGCGGCCTGTTGTTGGCACCCACCACGGTGCGTCCGCGGCGGCCGTTGTCGATCAGGGCGTCAACAGCCTCCTGCAACATCCGCTTTTCGTTGCGGACGATGATCTCAGGAGCAAGAATCTCCTGCAGCCGCGCCAGGCGGTTGTTGCGGTTGATCACCCGGCGGTAGAGATCGTTGAGGTCGGAGGTGGCGAAACGGCCGCCATCGAGCTGCACCATCGGGCGCAGATCCGGCGGGATCACAGGAATGGCATCGAGCACCATCCATTCCGGCCGGGCGTTGGTGGCGATGAAGTTGTCGATCACGCGCAGGCGCTTGATCAGCTTGGCCCGCTTCTGGCCCTTGCTGCCGGCGATGTCCTCGCGGAGCTGTTCAGCGATCTCAGTGAGGTTGAGGTCGACGAGCAGCTGCTTGAGCGCTTCAGCGCCGATGCCCACAATGGGCTCGTTCTCGATCTCAGAATCTTCAGCGTAGATCTGGTCCTCAATCTCAAGCCACTCGTCTTCGGTGAGCAGCTGCTTGTAGGTGAGGTCCTTGTGGTCGCCCTTTTCAAGCACCACATAGCAGTTGAAATAAACGATCTGCTCCACATCCCGCAGGGGCATGTCGAGCAGGATCGCTACGTAGCTGGGG
>CALFOF010000290.1 GCA_937919075.1 uncultured Cyanobium sp.
GAACAGATCAGGCCGAATTGATGGAATTTGCTGATCGAAACGTGAGCGATTGGCGGCGTTGATCAGAACGTGTTGATCGGTGGTTCGCCAGGCTGTTGTTCAGTTGGCTGGCTGGAGTGCCTGAGCCTTGAGGCAATCAGGAACCCAGCGATCAAGCGCTGTAACCAGAGGCAAGTCTTGAGCAAGCGATCAGTTGATCACTGGTCAAGTGAATGGAACAACAGGTGGATTGCTGTTCGATTGGACTCCGATTGTATCGCGGAGATGGGCTGAAAAGTCCGGCCGCCAGGGAGGCCGGATAGTGGTCAGCGACTGAGCTTGGTGGCGGTCAGCGGCTGGGCCTGACCCGGATTGGAACCAGGGCGGGCTGCATCAGGCCGCCGCCGGAATTGTCGTCGTCGGAGTCGGTGGTGAGCCAGAAGGCGAGGCCGAACAGCGCCACGACGCCGGTGAAGAGCAGAAGTTCGACCATGACACCCATCCGGTATCCCGAAAGGTTAGCCAGATCCGGAGGGCGAACTGTGTCGATGACTGCGATTGGGCCGCTGCTCAGGCAGCTCCTGCACCGGCACCGGCCAGCAGGCCGCCGATCGGACCCAGCGCCAGGAAGGCTCCAACAACGGTGAGGAGCACAGCGAGGCACAGCGTCCAGGCGGTGCCGATCCGGCGCAGCAACAGGAAGGTGACGCCCACGGTGAGGCCCGAGGCCAGCAGGGCTCCTGCCCACCAGCTGCTGGCACCGCTGGCCTCATGGCCGTGCAGCATCGCGTGGATCGCCACCGCCGTGGCCACCAGCGTGCCGGCCGCGGGGATGGAGGGGGGATGACCCGAGCGACGGCTCATCAGGATCAGCACACCCAGGCCAGAAACCGCCAATGCCGCCAGCAGCTCGGCCACGGGCAGGCCGCCGCCGCTGACGCCGAAGAGGGCACCGATCACCGCACCGCCCAGGGCGAACAGCAGCAGCTGGGCGCTCACGAACGACGCCGCCGCACCTACGCCCACCAGCAGGAAGAGGTGGTCGAGGCCGGTGAGGGGATGGTTGAAGCCGCTGGCCAGGCCGGCGCCAGCCAGCTGGTGGGCGGTGGCGGGCAGCGCGCCCAGCAGGCTGAGGCCAAGACCGGCGCAGCCGGTCAGGGCCAGATCACGGCCTGACGATGATTTGAGGAATGGAAAGGGCATGGTGGACTCCGGTCCGCGCCGGGGATTGAAGGGGGAAGAGCAGGGGCGAGCGTTCTGGCTGAGGGACTGCCATCTGACAGGTCCCATCACAGCTGCGGGACAGCGCCGGACTGAGAACCATGCCTTCGGAAGAGGCGTGATGCTGGCACCGGACTTTCCTCGTTGCCTCACCGGGGTGCACACCGGCAAACCACTGCGGGGCCAGTATGAAGCCAGCCCAGCCGCCTGGGGGTTCAACGGCAACTTTTGGATGCAGGGCCTTTCGATCCAGTGAAGGCCGGTTCAGGGCCTTTGGCGGGCTTCAGTGCGGGCCTGATCAGGAAAAGCCCTTGCCGGTGGCGCCGCTGGCCACGCAGGCGCGCAGCTGACGGCGCAGTTTGTCGTGATCGAGCTCCTTGCCGATCAGCACCAGCTGATTCTTGCGCGGCCCTTTCCAGTCGGTGTCGTCGATCGAGAAGCGCTTGCCGGCCAGGTGGAACACATGGCGCCGCTCGCTTTCGCTGAACCAGAGGATCCCCTTGGCCCGGAACACCCCGGCCGGCATCTGGTTGTCGAGGAAGTTCTGAAACTTGCGCAGTGAGAAGGGCCCTTCGGCGGCAAAGGAGAGCGAGGTGAAGCCTTCGATCGCCAGGTGGTCGGCGGCATGGACGGCATCGCCATGGGCATGGGCGTGATGATCGTGATCGTGATCGTGATCGTGATCGTGATCGTGATCGTGGTTGTGCGCCTTGGCCTCACCGGCCTGCTCCGCCACCACCCTGTCGGATTCGAACAGCCCCACGCTCAGCAGCAGTGGCAGCGGCACCTGCCCGCCCACCGAGCGCAGGATGCGGGCATCTTTCTTCAGGTCGCGCAGGCGTGACTCCACCTCCACAAGCCGCTCCTCCGCCACCAGATCGGTTTTATTGAGCAGCAGGATGTCGCCATAGATCACCTGGGCGCGCCCCACTTCGCTCGCCATGGTGGAGTCGTCGAAGTTCTCGGCATCGATCAAGGTGATGATCGAATCGAGCCGGGTGGTGTCGCGCAGCTCGCTGCCGAGGAAGGTCATCGCCACCGGCAGCGGATCGGCGAGTCCGGTGGTTTCCACCACCAGGTAGTCGACCGGATCGGGGCGATCGAGGATGCGCTCCACCGCCTCCAGCAACTCGCCGTTGATCGAGCAGCAAATGCAGCCGTTGCTGAGCTCCACCATGTCTTCGCCGGTGGCGATGATCAGATCGTTGTCAATGCCGATCTCGCCGAACTCATTGACCAGCACAGCGGTCTTGATGCCGTCCTGATTGCTGAGGATGTGGTTGAGCAGGGTGGTTTTGCCGGCACCGAGAAAGCCGGTGAGGATCGTCACTGGCAGGCCGGTGATGCTGGCCTCCGGCGCGGCGGGGATGGGCACCGTCGCAGGGCCGTCGGCGCGGAGATCGGTGGCGGTGCTGGTCATGGCGATGGTGGCCAGGGCGGAGCTGATGCGCCCAGTTTGACGCCTGAGCGTTGCGAAACGGCTGGCGCCGGCGCCCAGCAAGCCGCCGCTGCGTGTCATCACGGGCAGGCGTGGCAGGGTGAGGGGGAGCCCCGTGCGGGTCGCCTGTGCGGGCGGCCGCCCTCCAGGCGCAGCTCTGTTCGGAGGCCCGGCGACGATGAAGTTCAAGGACTATTACGCCGCCCTGGAGCTGGAGCGCGACGCCGATGGCGACGCGATCAAAAAGGCCTACCGGCGCCTGGCCCGCCGCACCCACCCGGACGTGGCCAAGGAGCCCGGCGCCGAGGAGCGCTTCAAGGAGATCAGCGAGGCCTACCAGACCCTGTCTGATCCCGAGAAGCGCCAGGCCTACGACGACCTGGGCCGCCACCGCAGTGGCGAGGAGTTCAGCCCACCGCCGGACTGGGAGAGCCGCTTCTGGCGAGAGGGCAACCGGCAAGGCAGTCAGCCAGGCAGCCAGCCGGCAGGCCAGGAGGTGGATCTGGCCGATCTGTTCGAGCAGATGGGCTTCGGCGGCTCTGGTGGTTTTGCTGGCTCTGGCGGTTTCGGCGGTACTGGCGGCTTCGGCCAACAGGCTGGTGGCTTCCCGGTCCGCGGCCAGGACCTCGAGGTGATCGCCGAGCTGACGCTGGAGCAAGCGGCCCAGGGGAGCGAGGTGGCGTTCACGCTCAGCGTTCCCAGCTGCCGCGCCGACGGCGGCATGACAAGAGAGCCCCGCTCCGGCACGATCCGCGTGCCCCGCGGTGTGGCCGATGGCGAGCGCCTGCGGGTGCCGGGCCGTGGCGGCCCTGGCCATGGCGGCGGCCCGGCCGGTGATCTGTTCCTGGAGATCCGGCTCAAGCCCCACCCCCGCTTTCGCCCCTTGGGCCACGACCTCTACCTGGAGCTGCCGATCGCCCCCTGGGAGGCGGCCCTCGGCGCCGAGATCGAGCTGCCCACGCTCACTGGCACGGCGCGGGTGAGCGTGCGGCCAGGCATGCGCAACGGCCAAAAGCTGCGGCTGGCGGGCAAGGGCCTGCCGCGGCGCAAGGAAGGAGCCGGCGATCTTTACGGTGTGATCCAGATCGTGATGCCGGAGCAGATCGGTGATCGCGAACGGGAGCTCTACCGCGAGCTGGCCGAAGCCTCCGCGTTCAACCCCCGTCCATCGTTCGAAGGAGCCCCCACCCATGGCTGACGATCCGCTGATTCCCACCGACGATGACGACAGCCCGGTGGCGCTTGAGGAGTTGCTGGTGGCCTCCGGCCTGGCCCACGAAGAGGTGAGCGAACTGATCCAGTTCGGTGTGTTCCAGCTCGCCGGCAGTGGTATCTCCTGGTGCTTCCACGCCCGCACCATCACCCTGGCCCGCCGCGCCGCCCGCCTGCGCGACGACTTCGGCCTCAACACGCCCGGCATGGCCCTGGCCCTCACCTACCTCGAACGCATCGAGGCACTGGAAGCGCGGCTGCAGGAACTGGAGTGCCAGCTGCCGCGGTGAGGGGTAAGGGGTGAGGGGTGAGGGCCGGGGAGGAAGCCCTGCTGAAATGACCCCAACCGGCACACGCCGATTCAGAGCATTGAGCTCAGATCACACTCTCATTACACCCAAATCAGAACCTGAAGGTGGTCTTCACCAGCCCGCCCAGTTGGTTGAAGGTGTCGCCGGAGGGGGTGGCCTGGCCCAGGGGCCGGCTCAGATAGAAGAGGGCGGGTGTCACCGAGATGTTGTCGGTGACCTGGAACTCGTACCACCATTCCCACACAACGTTGCCGTCGTTGGGGGAGTCGCTGCCTTCGAGGGCCGTGGCGAAGATCGGCTGACCCACCGCCATGCCGAGGGCATTCCCCTTCACGAACACATCGCTCCACTCCAGCCCCACCATCCACGACTGACTCGTGCGCACATCCCCGTCCACCTCCTGGCCGTCGTTGCTGGTGCTGTTGATGCCCCAGCCCGCACTGATTGAAGGCACCCAGCTGGAGCTGGAGGGTTGCCAGTAGCCGCTGAGGCCCACGGCATTGGTGCGGGCGGCGGCGTTTTCGAAGGCCTGGGCAGCGAGCGGCGTGGTGCCGGACACCCCCACACCTGACTGGATGTAGGAGTAAATCGCAGCCACGGCCCACTGGTCCTGGGCATAACCGATCTGCACGGTGCCGGTGCCGGCGCTGGCGTTGGTGCCGATGCCACCCTCGCTCGGGTTGCCGGCGTTGCCATTGGCGGCCACATAGCTGGCGCTCACACTGAAGCCGCCGTTTTGCCACCAGAGGCCGGCGCCAGGGCCGAGATTCTTGTTGTAAGCCGCCGGCGCACCGTTGAGGGTGAGCACGTTCAAGATCGTGTCGCTGGGGTACACGCTCGGCCAGAGGGCGAGCATGTCCTCCTGGCCAACGCGACCACCAACGGTGGCTGTGAAGCCGCTGCCGATCGGGAATTGATAAAAGAGCTTGTCGATGCCCACCACATCAGCACCCGCGTCCTCCTGGAACGCCACTTCCAGGGTGGAAAGACTGCCGGTGGGTCCGGCACCACCAAAGGCGCTGCTGCCGAAGTTGCCGGCCCGCAGGATCGTGCGCAGCAGATCCTTGCCGGTGAAGCTGGTGTCGAAGCTGAGCTGAAGGTCGTAGGTGAAGGTGGTGGCACCCACCTCCTGGCGGGCCGCATCTCTCAAGCTGGTGGCACTGCCGCCGAAGGCATTGGCGCCCACTACAAAAGTGGCCTGGCCGCTGAGCTTGGTGGTGGTGGAGAACTGGTTGGCTTCCAGCTCGCCCACCTTGGCTTCAAGGCCATCCACCCGGCCCTTGAGCACGGCCAGTTCAGCTTCAAATTCCTTGAGCAGGCGGCGCAGCTCGTCGGTTACCTCAGTGATGCGGTCGAGGCAGGCGTTCAGCAGGGCGGCGGCTTCCCAGCGGCTGAGGGCCTGCTTGCCGCGGAAGGTGCCATCGGGGTAGCCGGCCACGCAGCCGTAACGCTCGATCAGGTTCGAGAGCGCCTGATAGGCCCACTCGGTGGGCTGCACATCAGAAAACTGATTGATGCTGGTGACCTGGTCGGCGCTGAGGCCATCGGTGGCGTGGCCGCTGGCATAGCGGTTGATCCCCTCAAGGTTGAGCTCCGCAGCGCTGGCGCCCACGGGGGCCAGCGGCGCCAGCAGGCCGAGGGCGGCAGGAGCGATCAGGCGAAGCAGGGGCTGGGCCATCGAAGACGGGGCGCAAGGTGGAAGATTTGAGAAGGATAATCGTTATCAACTAACGTATCAACGATCCCGGCCGGTTCTCCTGCCGGCCAGTCCAGCCAGGTGGAAGCCGGCGCTGCCGACTCAGTCATCGTCGTCATCGTCATCGTTCCCTTTGCGGTTCTCGCCGCCATCGCGGTCGTCGTCGCGGTCCTTGCGGCTGTCGCGCTCTTCGTTTGCATCGCCGCGTCCCGGGTTCTGAGGCAGCAGGAAGCCAGGGATGAAGCCGCAGCCCGTGGTCGCGGCAATCAGCCCCCCAGCAATGAATGTCAGGGTGAGGCGGGATCTCTTTATGAAGCTTCTGGGGCGGGGACAACCGATTGTGCAGGGTGCTGACCCGATGGCATCCCCCGGTCACACGGCATGGTGCTGTTGGGGACAGACCCCCCTTTGGCGCAAGCGGCGACACCCTGCGCGGCGGCGACCTGAATGGCCGTCAGGGCGCGTCTTGACGGTCCTGGCAGCTGGGGCAGATGCCGAAGAATTCGAGGGTGTGGAACAGCAGCTGAAAGCCGTCGAGTTGTTGGGGTTGCAGCTGTACGTCGTGCATGGGGCAGACCCGCAGTGGCAGGGTGCGGCCGCAATCGACGCAGGTGAGGTGGTGCTCGTCGCGTTCAGTGGGGGCGTAGAGCGCTTCGCCACTGGGCAGATGGCGGCAACGCACGAGCCCGCGCTGCTGCAGCTGGCGAAGATGCCGGTAGACCGTGGCCAGACCCATGCCGTGGGGCGTACCGCGCAGCCGGGCGTGCAGATCCTGGCCGGAGAGCTCATGGCCGGCGGCCTGCAGCTGATCGAGCAGATGGCTCTGCTTCGCGTTGAGCAGGCTCTGCTTCAGCGGGCTCTCGTTCTGTGAAAGAGGAACGGCTGCCTTCGAAGCCATGGCCAGGACGACAGCACATCACTGCTGATCCTATGGAGCGCCGTGAACGTGCGCATCGCTTGCCTCTGCCTGTGCCTTGTGCCCTGCGGCCTTGTGCTTTGCGCAAGTCACACCTGGGGCCCAGTGTTGATGTCCAAATGAGTATCATTCTCAATTCGACCCTCTGACCGTTCCGGTGCCCGGGTCCCCGCTCTTGTTCCCTGCCATGCGTCTCTTTCTGCGCCGTGCGGCAGTGCTGGCCTCTGCGGCCCTGCTGGTCGCCTGCGGCCAAACCGCCCAGGATCCAGTGGCCGACACCGGCCCCGACCTGCAGGTGGTCACCACCTTTCTGCCGATCACCGAATTCACCAAAGCGGTGGCCGGCGCGTGCGCCACGGTGCAGGCGCTGATTCCCACCAACGTGGGACCCCACGACTTCCAGGCCACCCCCTCGGATCTGGTGAAGCTGCAGAAGGCTGATGTGCTGGTGAAGAACGGCCTGGGTCTGGAATCGTTCCTCGACAAGCTGATCGCCAGCGCCGACAACAGCGCCCTGCGCGTGATCGACACCAGCAGCGGCGTGGCCACCCTCGCCAACGCCGCAGAGAAGGCGGGCGGTGACCACGACCACGGCCGTGACCACGACCACGACCATGGCCACGATCACGGCCATGACCATGGCCCGATCAATCCCCACATCTGGCTTGATCCCTTGCGGGCCGTTCAGCAGGTGGAAGCGATCCGGGATGGTCTGATCGCCGCCAAGCCCGCCTGCACGGAGCAGTTCAACGCCAACGCCGCCAGCTTCAGCGCTGAGTTGCGCGCCCTTGATGCCGAGTTCGCCGCTCAGCTCAAGCCCTATGCCGGCAAAACGTTCGTGGCCTTCCACGATTTCGCTCCCTACTTCGCCGAGCGTTACAAGCTTCAGACCGCCTTCGTGGTGGAGGCTCCCGAGCAGAACCCCACCCCGGCCGACCTGAAACGGGTGGCCGAACAGGTGAAGCAATCCGATCTCCAGGCCCTGCTTTCTGAGCCGCAGGAAGGCAGCCGCTCCTTCAACGCCCTCGCCGGCGATCTGGGGGTGCGGGTGAGCGTGTTCGATCCGCTTGAAACGGGCCCGGCCGAGGCTGCCAAGCCCGGCTACTACGCCGCCCAGATGCGCCGCAACGTGACAGACCTGGTGGGTATTTTCGGCAAGTGAGCTGGCTCTGCCCAACTGGGCGCCCTCCAGCGGTGCTTCAGCCGCACACTCGGTAGGCTGCAGCCATGGCGGAAATGGTTCTCGAAGTCAGCGACCTCACGGTGCGACGCGAGGGTGTGAGTGTGGTGGAGAGCGTCAGCTTTGCGCTGGCGGCTGAATCCGACACAGCCCTTGTGGGCCCCAACGGGGCCGGCAAGAGCACGTTGGTGCAGGCCATCCTCGGCATCCTTCCGCACCAGAGCGGCCAGGTGCGCGTGCTGGGCCGCCCCCTGGGCCCCAAGGGGCAACTTCCCGCTTCGGTGCGCGCCCAGCTGGCCTACCTGCCCCAATCGTTCAGCGTGCGCAACCGCTGCCCGCTCAGCGTGGCCGATTTTGTGGGCCTCGGCTGGGATCCGCCCGGGCTGCAACTGCCCTGGCGTGGCAGTGAGCGGCGGCGGCAGGCGGTGCGCCAGGCGCTGGTCAAAACCGGCTGCAGCGATCTGGCCGACCGGCTGATCAGCGAGCTCTCCGGCGGCCAGACCAAGCGCGTGCTGCTGGCCTTCTGCGTGGTGCGGCCCAGGCGCCTGCTGGTGCTCGATGAGGCCCAGGCCGGCCTCGACAGCCAGGCGGCGGAGCAGTTCTACGGCCTGCTGTTCGACCTGCGCCGCAGCGAGGGCTGGACGATCCTGCAGGTGTCGCACGACCTGGAGATGGTGCGGCGCACCTGCGATGGCGTGCTCTGCCTGAACCGCAGCCTGCGCTGCTCCGGCCCCCCCGATCACGCCCTCAGCCCCGCCCAGCTGGAGCGGGTCTACGGCCGGGGCTACGTGCCTTACCACCATCACCACCGATGAACGACGGCGTGGCCCTCGGTGAGTTGCTGGCTCTGCCCTTCATGCAGCGCGCCCTGATCGGCGGCCTGCTCACCGGCGCCCTGGGCGGCCTATTGGGCAGTTTCGCGGTGCTGCGCCAGCTCTCTTTTTTCAGTGATGCGCTCGGCCATTCGGCCCTGCTCGGCATCACCCTCGGCATCCTGCTGGGCCTCAACCCCACCTTGGTGCTGATCCCCTTCGCGGTGCTGTTCGCCCTGGTGGTGAGCCGCCTGGTGGAACGCAGCGCGCTGCCCACCGATGCCCTGCTCAACATCGTCTATTCGTCGTCACTGGCGATCGCCGTGGTGGCGCTCAGCTTTGTGCGCAGCTACAAGGGCGGCATCCATCAGCTGCTCTTCGGCGACATCCTCGGCATCTCCTGGCTCGACCTGGGGTTGATCGTGGTTCTGCTGATCACCGCCGTGGGATATCTGGGCCTCACCCGCCGCGACCAGATCCTGCTCACACTCGATGAACCGCTGGCGCTCTCGCGCGGGGTGGCGGTTCCCCTGCACCGGCTCCTTTTCATTGTGCTGCTGGCGGTGGTGGTGGCGATCTCGATCAAGGCGGTGGGGGTGCTGCTGATCAGCGCCTTCGTGGTGATCCCCGCCTGTGCCTCCCGGCTGGTGAGTGTTCGGTTCAATGGCTATGTGGCGCTGGCTGCAGGCCTTGGCGCGATCTGCGCCGTGCTCGGCCTGCTGCTCTCCGGCAGCTTGAACCTGCCATCCGGTCCTTGCGTGGTGTTGATGCAGCTGCTGGGCTTCCTGCTTGCCCTGGCCCTCGCCCCACGCCAACGGCTGGCCTGAGCAGGGCGAGCGGCGAGCGGAGCGCGCCTCAGCCGGCCGGTAGCCACTGGGCCTGGCGCACCGGTTTGTCGATCAGCGTGAGCTCAAGAGTGAACGGATCAATCAGGCCGGGCTGGGCTTCGCGGCGCTGGGGCGGGCCGCCGCCAATGCGGCTGTTGTCGAGCTCCTGGCGGCGCAGGGTGAGCAGCAGCCGTTCGCCGGTGGGGTCGTAGTGAAGGCCGGTGCCCGGCTCCAGTTCCCAGCCGGTGAGCTCGCGGCGTTGCAGCACCGCTCCATTGCGATCGAGGGCCAGCAGGATCAGCCGCGGCTCGGCGATGCCCTCGATCAACAGCGCCCACACCCGTTCGCCGCCGCGGGAGCAGGCGCTGGCCACCAGCCCGGCGGTGCCGATCCAGAGCGGCCGCGGGGCCTGCCCCGGCTCCACCAGCTCCAGCGAACGCCGGAAATCGGGCCAGTGCCGCACCAGCAAGGCCCGCCCCGCCACCGGGCAGAAGCTGCTGAGGTCGCGGCTGCCGGGCAGGACCTGACGGCGCGGCTCCCGCGGCGGCAAGGTGCGCAGCGACAACCCCTCCCGCTCCGGCACGATCAGTTCACCACCACCGGGCAGCATCGCCACCGGGCCGCTGGCCTCAATCTCAAGGCGCCGCCGGCCGCCGCCGCGGAACCATTGCACCAGCCTTTCCGGCCCTTGGGTCAGCGGGGTGGATTGCACCAGCAGATCGCCCTGCCGGTTGCTGCTCAGCTGGGCGTACTGGAGCGGTTCGCTCACGAAGCGATCGATGCCCTTCTGCTGCACCCGGCCCAGATCGGGCCGCAGCGGCGCGTCGATGGCGGCCACCTGCTCCAGGTTGCGTTCCTTCAAGTTGAGGCGCCACACCTGGTGACGCCCCTGGTCATCCCGGCTCACCACTCCCACACCGGAGCCATCGCCCAACGGCTCGAGCTCTGAAATCGAGCTCCACACCGGCGACAGCGCCGTCCAGCCACCATTGCGCTGCTGCACCTGCACCTGCTCGCCGCTGCCCACCGGCACCACCGCCAGTAGATGGGCGCGCGGATCCCACTGCCAGAGGGCCGGTTCCATCGGCAGGCCGCGCCGGTCATCGCCCTCCAGTTGCAGCCGCAGCGGTGTGACCAGCCGCTGCCCCTGGCCTGGCAGCAGCAGCAGCGGGTTGCCACCGCCCTGCAGATCGAACAGCAGTGCCGGCTCGAGGCGGGTGCGTGCCGCCACGCTGGCGGGATCCATCGGCCGGCTGAAGCGCAGGTTCAGGGCCGCCGGACCGGAGCTGGCCGCCGCCTGCTCCAGCGTCAGCAAGCGGGGCGGGCGGCGCAGCAGCACCTGTTGCTGGGCAACGGCCAGCAGCACCCCAAACAGCAGGGCCAGGCGCAGGGGCCTCATGGTTCGAGCGGCCGCGCCGGCCGGGGAATCACGCGCACCGCTTGGGCGCGGATCACGCTGCGGGTCTGGCCATCTAAGCGTTCGGTGTCCATCACACCGCGCAGCTCCAGCCACTGATCCGCCTGCGGCAGCGGCCGCCCTGGCAACCACAGCACCGGCAGCCCCACCGGTGTGGCATCCACCAGGCAGCAGCGCACCAGCAGGCGGGCCAGCTGGGGGCGATCCCCGGGCACAGGCAGCACGAAGCCGCTGATGCGCACCGGATCACCGGCATGCAGCTTCGGGTCGGGTTCGCTGCGCAACAGGCGCACCCATTCGGTGAGGGTGCGCTGGCCTGGCGGCACCACGAAATTCAGGCCCGGTTCATCAAGCAATTCCCGGCCGCGGTTGGCGGCAAGATCCGCAAACGAGGGCCGGGGCGGCACCAGCAGCACCCCGATCGCCACCACCACCCCCAGCAGCAACACCGTGCGTTGCCGCGGCGTGGGGGTGACGCCACCCCCTCCCACCAGTTCCAGCAGCGCCGCCACCACCAGCACCACGCCGCTGATCCACACCAACGGGTGGAACACGGCGCGCAGCAGCAGATCCAGGCGGCCGCTGATGCCGCTCTGGAGCAACACGGCGCCCCACAGCCCCAGGCCGAGGGGGCGCAACCAGCGGCCGCCGCGCAGGCGCCTGGGGAGTGTCACAGCCGCCACAGGTTCACCCATTGACCGATCACGAGCACCACCAGCACGGCGCTGACGCCCGTGATCAGGATGGCGCGCGGACGCAGCAACACGCCGAAGAGTCCCACCAGCTTGATGTCGATCACGGGCCCGAGCAGCAGGAAGGCCAGCAGGGCGCCCGGCGTGACCTGGGCGGCGAACCCCAGGGCCAGGAAGGCATCCACGCTGGAGCACACAGACACCACCAGGCTGAGCAGCATCAGGGCGAGGATCGAGAGCGTGGGTGCCCCCCCCACCGCCAGCAACCAGGGCCGTGGCACCAACGTTTGCACCAGGGCGGCGATCACACAGCCGAACACCAGCAGGGCCGCCAGTTCAATGAACTCCCGGCTGCCGTGGCCCAGGATTTCCGCCAGCGGCGGGCGGGGGGTGCGGCGCGCGGCGGCGGCCAGGGCCTGGGCCGCCAGTGGATCGGCGCCGATCACGCCACTGCGGCGTTCCAGCAGGCTGACGCGGCTCAGCGGCAGCACCAGCCGCCGTTCCTCCAGCAGCGCCGGCTGCAGCAGCTCCGATTCCGGCAGACGGGCCAGCAGGGTGGCGAGCACAAGTGCGATCAGCACCGCCCCCACCGGCCTCGCCACCAGCAGCCACGGCTGGTTGGGGAAGGCAGCCCAGGTGCTGGCCACCACGATCGGGTTGAGCACCGGCGCTGCGAACAGAAAGCCAAGCGCCGTGGCCAGCGGCGCCCCGGTGGCGAGCAGCTGCCGCGCCACCGGCACATTGCCGCATTCACAGGCGGGCAGCGCGAAGCCGAGCGCGGCACCGGTGAGCGGCCCCAGCACCGGATGGGAGGGCAGGCGCCGCACCCACTTCCCGCCGGGACTGAGCCAGCGGGCCAGGGTGGAAATGGTCACCCCGATCAACAGAAAGGGCATCGCCTCGATCAGCAGGGCCTGAAACAGCGCCCAGGCCGTGGCCAGACGTCCAGGGCTCACAGGAGCGGCTGGAACCAGGTGGGCACCGCCTCGTAGCAGGCGGCATTCTTCTCGTTTTCGCGCGCCTCCACCTTCCAGCAACAGGCGCGGCCGCCGTCGCGTGCCAGCAGTAGCTCGTTCGCCCAGCCCCACACCAGGGCCGCGCTGCTTTCCATGCCCACGTTGTCCATCACGCGCAGGTCGAGGGCACCCTGGCTGTGCAGCGTCTGCCATTGGGACAGCAAAGGGTCGTCGGCGTTCACCAGGAAGGTGTGATCGAACTGAGCGGCCAGCCTGGTCTCAAGCGGTTGCAGGCTGGAGAAATCCACCACGAAGCCGTAGGCATCGAGCTGGCTGGACCGGAACCACACGGTGAAGCTGCGGCTGTAGCCGTGCACGAAGCGGCAGTGGCCGGGGTGGCGCCACTGGCGATGGCAGCAGGGGTAGCCGCTGAACCGTTTGGAGCAGGTGTGGGCCGCGGTCATGGCAAGGGAGAAAGGAGTGCCGCCGCTCGGGGGGTGTCAGTCTTGGGGGACTTATTCGCCCCGCCGCGAGGTCTAGCGCGGACACCACCATGGAGGAACACGATGCTGCCGCTGCGCCGACCGGCGGGCCTGCTGACGGTGCGCTCACCGGCCGGACTGCTGCCGCTGCGCAGACAGAGGCGCCGCTGGTGGAGCCGGGCTGGATCGAGCAGTTGCGTTTTGATGCTGCCGGCTTGATTCCGGCCGTGGCGCAGGACTGGCTCGATGGGGCGGTGCTGATGGTGGCCTGGATGAACCAGGAATCGATCGCGCGCAGCCTGGCCAGCGGCGAGGTGCACTACTGGAGCCGTTCCCGCCAGGAGCTGTGGCACAAAGGCGCCACCAGCGGCCATTTTCAGAAATTGCGCGGCCTCCGCTACGACTGCGACGCCGACGTGCTGCTGCTCACCATCGAGCAGAAAGGCGGGGTGTCGTGCCACACCGGGGCGCGCAGCTGCTTCTTCGCCGACGGTGAGCCCCAAACCGCTGCCCATGCCCACACCACCGCTGCGGGCACGGCCCCAAGCACGGCGCTGCCCCCGCCGGCCGATGCCTGCACCGAGCTGGCGCGGGTGATCGTGGCGCGGCGCGAGCAACCGGAAGCCGGCAGCTACACCAACAAGCTGCTGGAGGGAGGCGATAACCGCATCCTCAAGAAGATCGGCGAGGAAAGCGCTGAATTCGTGATGGCCTGCAAGGACGACGAGGCTGCTGGCATCGCCGGCGAGGCCGCCGACCTGATCTTTCACATCCAGGTGGCGCTGGCCCATCACGGCGTGGAGTGGCGCCGGGTGCTGGAGGTGCTGGCCGAACGCCGGGGGGCGCCGCGGCGTCACGGCTGAGCGGGGGCGGGTGCCGGCAGCGGCTGGCCGAAGCGGCTGGGCTGGGCCTGCAACCAGCGCAGGGTGGCCCGGTCACGGGCCGTAAGCGCCACCACCGGCTGGCTGCCCGGCATTGCCGCCAGGGCATCGGCGGGATCATCGCTATGGCCCCAGAGGCCGAAGGCATGGCCCAGCTCGTGCAGGGCGGTGGCCTGGATGGCCAGCTGGCGCTGCCCTGGGCTGATCAGCACCACAACCTTTGGCTCAAGCCGCCAGCTGCCATCCCGCTGCACCTCCAGCACCTGCAGCGAGGCGCGACCGTGGCTCGCACGCGGGCGGCCGCCCAGCTCCCGCAGCGGCGGCCGCTGACGCCGCACCAGCACCTGTGCCCGGGCCGGGTCCGTCACCGGCACGATTACCAGCTCCTCCTCCCAGCTGGCCAGCGCCGCCAGCACCGCCTGCTGCCAACGAGCTTCCACCGGATCAGCGGTGGCAACAGCAGCGGCACCAACAGCAGCGGTGGTCGTTGGGGCCCTGGTGGGTTCCACCCACACACACCAGCGCTGAAGATGCGCCCAGCCGGCGGGTGAGGGCGTCAGCAGGTGGCTGTAGCCAGCGGGGTGATCCGATCGCTGGGCGGGTGTGGATGCCCCGGCCTGCCATGGCCGCGAGGCTTGCGTGGGCGGGCAGTCGCTGGTGGGAGCGGCGGCAACGCGATCGGCAGGCGCCCCTGAGCAGACGAGCCAAGCGGCAAAGGCCCGAAGGACGACGCGTCGCAGCAGGAGGGTCAGGGGCCTCACCGGTGGTGCTCAGCTCAGGCGGCCAGGCCCACGCCGCGGGCCATCAAGGTGGCCAGCAGCGGAATCAGAGCAAACCCCACCAGCTCGATGTTGAGGATCCAGCGCAGACGGCTCGCCAGCGCTTCGCTCACCACGGGCAGTTCTCCCTTGCGCAGCGGCAGGGACCAGAGGATGTAGGTGATGGTGGGGTAAAGCGACAGGCCGCCTACGGCGAGGTAGAGCCCCACCTTCCACCAGAACACAGGGTTTTCGGTGTAGAACTCGGCGCCCTGGCCGTAGTGCAGCACCCGCAGGATGCCGCTGAGCAGCAGGGTGAGCGCCGCGATGCCATACACGATGTCGGTGATCACCAAGGTGGTGGCCACCTCCTTGCTGGGGCTGGGGCGGATCAAGCGGCGCTCCAGCACCAGGGCTCCAAAGCACAGCATTACGCTGATGTAGTGCAGGTAGGCCACCCCGGCACTGGGCAGCACGCCGGTGGGAAACACGAAGGCGCCCACGGGGGTGAACAGCGGCGTGACATGCGACGTGAGGTGCGGAGCGAGGGCAAACACGGTGGGCGGCATCAAGGCTGGGGGGACGGTAGCGGCCTGACGCGGCTGATCGCCCGCAAGGACAGGGCAAGCGGAGGCGCCGTCTGCGCATGGTGCCGCAGATCTGCTGCATTGCGCTGCAGTTCGACATCATTTAGAAGCGTATTGTTGTAGCAATAGCAGAACGAGAGAGCTGCAATGTCGGCCTTGAATGCTGAGGAATTGGAAGTCTTTCTGTAGCTCCTGTATTCACTTGAAAAGCAACGTAGGGTCGAAGCAGTTAACAGGAAGACATGGCTAGCTCACTCAGTGCCTTCCTTGGCGAGATCGGCAGACATCAGCTGCTCAGCCCGGCACAAGAACTCATGTTGGGTCGAAAGGTGCAGGCGATGGTGGCGATCGAAGAACGTTGCGGCGCAAGCCAACGCATTGGAGAACCTGCCCATCTCACGCTGATCGAAACACGCACGGTTCGTTATGGGATGCGCGCCAAGGAACAGATGATCATCTCCAACCTGCGCCTGGTGGTGAATCTGGCCAAGCGCTACCAGGGCAAGGGCCTTGACCTGCTGGATCTGATCCAGGAGGGCACGATCGGCCTGGCGCGGGCCGTGGAGAAGTACGACCCCACCCGTGGCCACCGCTTCAGCACCTACGCCTACTGGTGGATCCGTCAAGGCCTCAACCGGGCGCTTTCCACCCAGAGCCGCATGATCCGCATTCCGGTGAATGTGAACGAGAAACTCACGCGTCTGCGGGCCGCCAAGGCCCAGCTGTTGCAGCTCAATGGCCTCAGCCCCACGCCACGGGAGCTGGCCGCCTGCATGAACATTCCCGTGGCCGATGTGGAAGACCTGCTGGGTTGCGAGCTGCGCAGCGTCACCGTCAGCCTGCAGGGCATCGTGAAATCGAAAGCGGATCCCTCCGAACTGGTGGATGTGCTGCCCAGCAACGAAGTGCCGCCGATGGAGCGAGCCGAACAGGAGGAGCGGGCGGCGACCGCCTGGAGCCTGCTTGAGGTGGCCCAGCTGACCGAACGGGAGCGCACGGTGGTGATCTTGCGTTTTGGTCTGGATGCGGAACACGAGTGGCGCACCCTCGCCGAAGTGGCGCGTCAACTGGGCTGCAGCCGCGAGTATTGCCGCCAGGTGGTGCAACGCGCCCTCCGCAAGATGCGCAAAGCCGGCACCCAAGCAGGCCTGGTCGGGGTGGCCTAGGAGTTTGTCTCACATTTCCGCAGGCACAGCCTCCTC
>CALFOF010000291.1 GCA_937919075.1 uncultured Cyanobium sp.
CGGCGCTCGGCCGGAACGCATCTTGAGGAGTGCGGAGCTAGCTGCCTAATTAAGAAGTTTAATGATTCGTACTGATGACTGCTTTCATCGGCACCTGTTCTTGAAATGACAGCGGAGGATCGCAACAAGCGCATGAAATGGGGAACCGACGTTCCTCGCTGGTGGATTCATGACTTCAATATGTCGCACCGGGATCAGGCCGGCCAACAGCCCAAGCCACGGCCTAAGTCACAACCCACTCCAGAAGGTTCTGCGGACTCCGACTCCACATCAATCGCTTCTGCATTCCCATCTCCTTCGCCCCCATCTCCTTCATCCCCATCTTCTGCGCCTCACGAGATCCCCGTCATCCGCAACGCACGTGGTGCACCAACTCCAACCGGCGAGCGACTTGCAGACAGTGCCAACGTTGAGGCCTATCGCCACCACCTTTTCACGCAGCAGGCACGTTGGTTGCAGGAGCGGAGACAGGCAGCTTCTTCCGGTTCCAGCAGGAATGATCCGTATCAACAGCGGGAGAGGAAACGTCTCAACCGGATTGCACGAAGGCGCTGGGTTGAGGATTCAACCAAGCAACTCAACCGTGATCTCCGCGTTGTTCAAGTCGTGTTTGCGCTGCTGATTATTCTTGCCGGGCTGGTTGCTGGCGGCTTGCCTGGTCTGCTGGTTGGCGCGGCAGCTGCCCTTCTGCTGCAGCTCTAGCGCGCACGTTGAGGCGCCCTTGATCGAGGCCACAGGCCAAGCCGGGCCGCAGCTGTGCGGTTTTGGGTAATGCCTGAGGCGCGGCCGCTGCAGATCGCCCTCGCCAATCCGCGGTCCCGGCTGGATGCGAGAGGCGGGTTTCTCCACCCCCCGGGGGGACTGCCACGCCCTGCTCCCCCGGCCACACCCCTGCCACAGCGCCCTTCCCCATCTGTTCAAGTCCTCAAGCCATCTGCTGGTGGACATCACAGCGGGCCGGGCATTGCTAAAAGGTGGCCCATTCGCGCTTCCTCTGTGCTCACGCAGCCCGTCCTGGAGAGCGGCCGCCTCGCGGCCCTCCCCGCTGAGGCGATCTCGCTGCGCCACGTAAGCCATCGCTATGGCGATCAGGCCGCCCTTGACGACCTCAGCCTGACGATCGCGGCCGGTGAGTTCTTTTCCTTGCTGGGCCCCTCCGGCTGCGGCAAAACCACCACCCTGCGCCTGATCGCCGGTTTCGAGCGCCCCCAGGTGGGTCGGATCCTGCTGCAGGGCCAGGACCTCACCCAGGCGCCGCCCCACCGGCGGCCGGTGAATCTGGTGTTCCAGAACTACGCCCTGTTCCCACACCTCAGCGTCTGGGACAACGTGGCCTTCGGGCCCCGCTCGCTGCGCCAGCCGGAGCCGGAGATCCGCCGGCGGGTGGGCGAGGCACTTGAGGTGGTGCGGCTTTCCGAGCTGGCCCGCCGCCGGCCCCACCAGCTCTCCGGCGGCCAGCAGCAGCGGGTGGCGCTGGCACGCGCGTTGGTGAACGCCCCAGCCGCCCTGCTGCTCGATGAGCCGCTGGCGGCGCTCGATCCCGATCTGCGCCGCACCATGCGTTCCGAACTCAAGCGCATCCAGCGGGAGGTGGGTATCACCTTCCTGCTCGTCACCCACGACCGCGAAGAAGCCCTCAGCCTCAGCGACCGGCTGGCGGTGCTGCACCGCGGCCGGCTTGAGCAGGTGGGCACGCCGCGTGAACTCTATGAACGCCCCACCAGTGCCGTGGTGGCCACCTTCCTGGGCGCCGCCAACCTGTTGCCCACCGGTGTGGCGGATGGTGTGCGGCTGCTGCGGCCCGAACGCCTGCGGCTGAGCGCTTCCCCCCCGGGGGAAGGGGAGCGGGGGGTGCGGGCGCGGGTGCACGAACTCGCCTTTCAGGGGGTCACGGTGGAAGTGCGCCTGCGCTGTGCCGATGGCCTGCCGCTGATCGCGATCGATACCAGCGCCGGCATGCCGGACGATCTCTCCATCGGCGCCGAACTCTGGTGCCGGTGGAACCCCGCCGACAGCCACGCCCTCCAGCCACCGAGCCGCCCATGACCCGCCCATCCCCCCCTTCCCGTTCCGCTTCGGCGCCATCCCCCCGCAGCCGGCGCGTTTTTCTGCGTCAGCTGGGCCTGGCAGCGGCGGGTGTGGCGCTCACACCACCGCTGCTGCAGGCTTGCGGCGGTGGCGAAGGCGGCAAGGACCGGGAGCTGGTGATCTCCAACTTCCCCCTTTACATCGATGTTGATGCCCCCGGCGTCCCCGGCAGCGTGTCGCGCTTCCAGAACGACACCGGCATCCAGGTGCGCTACGTCGAAGACGTCAACGATGTGCGCCAGTTCTTCGCCCGCATCCAGCCCCAGCTGGCCGCCGGCCGGCCGCTCGCCCAGGATCTGATCGTGCTCACCGGCTGGACGGCCGAGCGGCTGATCCGGCTGGGCTGGATGGAGCCGCTGCCGCTGGCGGAGGTGCCCAACGCCCGCAACCTCGTCCCCTCCCTGCGCAAGCCGTCCTGGGATCCGGAGCAGCGCTTCAGCCTGCCCTGGCAGTCGGGCATCGCCGGCATCGCCTACAACATCAAGGCCACCGGCCGGGAACTGCGCGGCATCGATGACCTGTTTGATCCGGCGCTCAAGGGCCGCGTGTCGGCGCTGCTGGAGATGCGCGACACCATGGGCCTGCTGATGCTGGCCGACGGCCAGGACATCACCCGCCCCACCTGGGCTGCGGCCCAGCCCTCCTTCGACCGGCTGGAGCAGGCCCGCAAGGACGGCCAGATCCGCCGCTTCACCGGCAACGACTACCAGACCGATCTGCTGGCCGGAAACCTGGCCGCCTGCATCGGCTGGTCGGGGGATGTGGCGCAGCTGGCCATGGAGCAACCCGATCTGCGCTTTCTGGTGCCCGACAGCGGCGGCGTGCTCTGGGCCGACGTGATGCTGATGCCCAAGGGCGCCCGCCACCCCCAGGAGGTGGCGCGTTGGCTGAACTGGATCTACGAGCCGGTGGAAGCGGCACGCATCGCTGCCGCGGTGCAATACATCTCCCCGGTGGAAGGGGTGCGCGAGGTGCTGGCGAAGGATCCTGCTACCGCCGCCCTGGCCAACAACCCGCTGATGTTCCCGGATGCGGCCATGTTGAAAAAGCTGCACGTCTTCGGGCCGCTCAGCGATCAGGAGGAAGCCCGCTGGGAGGAACGCTTTGCCCGTATCACCGAGGGCTGAGCTTCGGCGCCACTGGCCGTGGCTGCTGCTGACCCCGGGCCTGCTGTGGCTGCTGGCCCTGTATGTGCTGCCACTGCTGGCTCTGGTGCCCCTGTCGTTGTCGGAGCCGCTCAGCCGCTTCGGCCTCGACACCGTGTTCACCGGCCGGGTGGCCAACTACCTGGAGGTGCTGCAAGCCTACGGCCCGATCCTGGTGCGTTCCTTCAGCTACGCCCTGGTGGCCACGGCCGTGGGTCTGGTGCTGGCCTATCCGCTGGCCTTCGCGATCCGCTTCCGCGGCGGCCGCTGGCAGCCGTTGCTGATCGGCCTGGTGGTGCTGCCCTCGCTCACGTCCTTTCTGGTGCGGGCGATTGCCTGGACCAGCCTGCTTGGAGACAGCGGGCCGGTGCTGGGCCTGGTCGACACCCTCGGCCTCACCGAGCTGCTCAATGGGCTGGGAGTGTTGCGCGATGGACGGCTGCTGAACACGCCGGCCTCGGTGATCCTGGGGCTCACCAATGGGGTGTTGCCGTTTCTGGTGCTGCCGCTGGTGGTGGCGATGGAGCGAATCGACCCCCGCCTGCTGGAGG
Organism: uncultured Cyanobium sp.; assembly: GCA_937919075.1. Classification (GTDB taxonomy): domain Bacteria; phylum Cyanobacteriota; class Cyanobacteriia; order PCC-6307; family Cyanobiaceae; genus MW101C3. The sequence goes on from CALFOF010000291.1 coordinate 3,785, forward strand.
CTGCCGCTGATCTGCACGCCGGCCCGCTGCGCTCCTTCGCCCGGGTGGTGTGGCCCCTGTCGTTGCCGGGGCTTGGTGCCGGCATCCTGCTGAGCCTGATCCCGGCGGCCGGCGATGTGGTGAATCCGCTGTTCCTGGGCGGCCCGAATGAGCGGATGATCGCCAACACGATCGACAACCTGCTGCTGGTGCAACTGCAGGCGCCCCGGGCGGCGGCCCTGACGCTTGTGCTGATGGCGTTGATCTCGGTGGCGGTGGTGCTGCAGCTGCGCAGCCGTGGTGTGGAGGATCTGCCGCTGCCATGAACAAGACCGGTGCATGGCTGCTGGGGGTGTGGAGTGCGCTGGCCTATGGCCTGTTGTATGCGCCGGTGGTGGTCACGGTGCTGTTCAGCTTCAACGCCCCCCGCGGACGCTTCAACCTGCTGTGGCAAGGCTTCACCCTTGAGAACTGGCGCCACCCACTGCGCAACGCCGCCCTCACCCAGGCCTTCCTCACCAGCCTCGGCCTGGCCCTGGCGGCTGCGCTGCTGGCGGTGCTGCTCGGCGGGCTGATGGCCCTGGCGCTGAGCCGCGCGCGCCTGCGGGCGGGGCGCTGGATCGAGCTGCTGCTGGCGCTACCGCTCACCAACCCGGAGATCGTGCTGGCCACCGCCTTGTTCAGCCTGTTCGTGCGCGCCGATGTGCCCCGCGGACCGCTCACCCTGGTGCTGTCTCACAGCCTGTTCTGCCTCAGCTATGCGGCACTCACGCTCAAGGCGCGGTTGGCGGGTTTCGACCCCACGCTTGAGCTGGCGGCGCAGGACCTCGGCGCTCCACCGCTGGCGGCTTTCCGCCGGGTCACCCTGCCGCTGCTGGCGCCGGGCTTGCTGGCGGCCACCCTGCTCTCCTTTTCCCTCTCCTTTGACGACTATGTGATCAGCAGCTTCACCGCCGGCGAAACCGTCACCCTGCCGCTCTTTCTGGCCGGCGCCTTCCAGCGCGAGATCTCCCCCCAGATTCAGGTGCTCTCCAGCCTGGTGTTGCTGGTCAGCGCCGTGCTGCTGGTGCTCGCCTCACCGCCTCGCCAGCGCCGCCATTAGCTCGCTCGCGCCGCTCAGGCTCAGGCAAAGCCACCAGGCCGCTTCCGGGTGGAGGACAGCGACACGTTGCTGCTGGCCGGGGCCGGCGGCGGCACGGCCGGCCCCACCTCCAGATGCCCCCGGGGCGCGGCAGCAGCGGCCGGCTGCCCCTGCGCACCTGGTGGCGCGGGAACGGCCTGCACGTTGAAGGCAAGCGACCAGCGCTCGCCCTCACCACGGAATGGCGGCACCGAATGGGGCTGCCAGGCAGGGAACACATAGAAGGTGCCTGGCACGGGCTGCACGTAGTGCGCCATGCCGGTGCGGAAGCTTTGGATGTGCCATTCCTCCGGCCCATGGAAACAGAGCTGGCCATCGAAGCTGCTGCCGTTGATCTGCGGTGGCACCTTCAGGAACAGCACGCCGGAGAACGAGCCGCCGTGGGTGTGCACCGGGTTGTAATCCCCGCCCCGCTGGCTGTTGAGCCAGATGTCGATCATCTGCAGGCCGTAGCGGCCCGGGTGCCACGGCCCACGGCCCTGGGGTGGCTGCCGCTCCATCACATGGCGCAACCAGTGCTCGCAGGCTGGCAGCACCACCTCGCTGCACAGCGCCGTGATCTCCGGAAACTGCGGACCCAGTTCGCGCTGCTGCTGCAACTGGCCGGCGAGCTTGGGGGAAGCATCGCTGGTGAGGCCGGTATCGGCCAGCACCCGCTCTGCCAAAGAGAGGAGAGGCTCAAGCATGCCGCCGGGCAAGGTGCCTGTGAGCACGTAGCGCGGAAACAGCTCGAGCATCTCCATCGGCATGGCGGGATGGCTCAGCCCAGGGCCTTCGCCTTTGCCACCACGTTGTCAACCGTGAAGCCGAACTTCTCGAGGCACACACCACCAGGGGCGGAGGCACCGAAGCGATCGATCGACACGGTGTCACCGTCGAAGCCGCTGTACTTGTGCCAGCCGAACGAGCCGGAGGCCTCCACCACCACGCGCTTGCGCACGGCGACGGGCAGCACCGCTTCGCGGTAGCTGGCGTCCTGCTCCTCGAACAGCTCCACACAGGGCATCGAGACCACGCGCACCTGCTTGCCCTCCGTGCTCAGTTGCTCGGCGGCCTTGACGCAGAGGTCGAGCTCGGTGCCGGAACCGATCAGGATCAGATCGGGGGTGCCGTCGCAGTCGATCAGCACGTAGCCGCCTTTGGCCACCTGATCGATCGAGGAATTGGCCTGGTTCACCATCGCCTGGCGGCTGAGGGCCAGCACGGTGGGACGCTTGCGGTTGCTGATCGCCACTTTGTAGGCGCCGCTGGTTTCGTTGCCATCGCCGGGACGCATCACCAGCAGGTTGGGAATCGAACGCAGCGAGGCGAGCGTTTCCACCGGTTGGTGGGTGGGGCCGTCTTCGCCGAGGCCGATCGAATCGTGGGTGAGCACGTAGATCACGCCCAGCTCGCTCAGGGCCGACAGGCGCATGGCACCCACCATGTAGCCCGCGA
>CALFOF010000292.1 GCA_937919075.1 uncultured Cyanobium sp.
GCGCCTCAGCCAGGCCCTGCCCTTCCCCCATGTGTTACCAAGAGTTACTTGCCCAGGGGCTTGAACCAGGCCGTGGCATCGATTAGCTGAACCTTGCCTTTGCGGTGTTCGGGCTTGCGATTGCTCAGTACCCAGATGTAGGTGGCGATGCCGGTGTTGTAGAACATGTTCAACGGCAGGGCCACGATCGCCTCCAGCCAGTCGTTCTCGATGATCCAGCGGCGGATGTTGCTTTCGCCCTGGCCCGCATCACCGGTGAACAGCGAGCTGCCGTTGTGAACTTCGGCGATGCGGCTGCCCAGTGCCGTGCCGCTCTTCATCTTGCTGATCATGTTGGCGAGGAACAGCATTTGTCCATCGCTGGAGCGGGTGATCAGCGAATACTCCCCATCGCCGGTGTGCTCGACCAGGAAACGGGAATCTTTGATGCCGCCCTTGCCGCCCATCCGCTCCAGATCCCCCTTCCAGCTCTTGCCGTAGGGCGGGTTGGAAAGCATGAAGTCGAACTCGCGCGCCGGGAAAGCATCGTTGGCGAGGGTGGAATGCTCAGGCCCGCCCACGATGTTGTCGGCCCCATCGCCCTCGCCCTTGAGCAGCAGATCGGCCTTGCAGATGGCATAGGTTTCAGCGTTGATTTCCTGCCCATACAGGTGAGTGGCCACCTGCTTGCCCTGGGCGGCGGCCAGCTCCTTGAGTTCCTCTTCCGCCACGGTGAGCATGCCGCCAGTGCCGCAGGCGCCGTCGTAAAGCAGGTAGGTGCCGGATTCGATCTCGGAAGCGATCGGCACGAAGATCAGCTTGGCCATCAGCTTCACTGCATCACGCGGCGTCCAGTGCTCGCCGGCCTCCTCGTTGTTCTCCTCGTTGAAGCGGCGCACCAGTTCCTCGAACACCGTGCCCATGCCGTGGTTGTCGAGGCCGGTGGGGCTGAGATTGATGTCAGGCGAGAGAAACTTGCCGATCAGGGTGCCGAGGGCATCCGCCTTCGACAGGCGCGGAATCTGGTTGCGGAACTCGAAGTTCTCCAGGATGTCCTGCACATTCGGCGAGAAGCCATCGAGATAGGCCTCGAAGTCGGCCTTGAGCTTCTGCTGGCTGGCGCGGGACGTGAGATCGCGCAGGGTGAATTTGGAGGTGTTGTAAAAGGCCTGGCCCGCTGCCTGCCGCAGAGCCGGGTCCTGATGGACGATCTGGGCTGCATCCAGGGAGGCCTTCAGGTCCAACACCGCCTGCTTGGTGGGCTCCAGCACCGCATCCAACCGACGCAGCACAATCATCGGCAGGATCACGTCGCGGTACTTGCCGCGTACGTACAGATCCCGGAGCACGTCGTCGGCGATGCCCCAGATGAAGTTGGCGATCCAGTTGAGCTGGCCCTGTTCCATGGCAGTCCGTTGGTGCCGCTGGCCCGACGCGCTGGGCTAAGGATGCCTCAAGGCTGAGCCGGATGGGTGGGCCATCCAATCCCCCTCTCCACCCACCACCCAAAACCTCTTCCCAAACACCCCCGTCACCACCACCAACGCATCCCCAACCCCCTCCAACTCCTCTGGCCCCAGGTGCACCACCACCCCCCACTGCCCGTCATCGCGCTGAGCGGGCACCGCCTCGGGGTTGGCGCCATCGCCCTCACGCGCAAAGAACACCGGCGTGGTGCCCCAATCGCCGAAGGGCACCGGCGGTAAGTGGGCGGCCTGCTCGGGTTCGCCGGCGTACACCCACACGTCCTGGCCGTTCACCAGCGGGCGGCGCAGCCGTTGGTATTCGTTCGGCACGTCTTCCAGTAGATCGAGCCGCGCCAGGCCGGCGGCGTCCACGCGGTAGAGCTCGCCGTGCAGCAGCGGCGGGGGAGTGGTGGCGGTGTCGGTTGCAGGCGCGGGCACCGGCACGGCCATCGGGTAGGGGCCCACGTTGTGCATCGCCAGGCCCTGCAGGCGGGTGCGGCCGAGGGCTTCGGCGCCCACCAGCCAGTGGTGGTTGGCCTGGCCGCGCTTGAGCGTGCCGTACACGAACACCAGATGGGTGGGGCCGGCGGCGCTCATGGGGCTGGAGCGGGATCGATCGGTAGTGCGGCGGTTGGCGTGGCGGGCGGGCGCTGGCGGGTGAGGTTGAAGCGGCTGAAGTCGAGAAAGCGGTCGCCGTCGCCCTGGTCGAGCACGATGTCTTCGAAGGTCTCGTCGGGCCGCAGCTGCGACGCGGGGTAAGACATGCGCGCGAACACCGGGCTGCGCACCGTTTCATCGATGCCGTGGAACGACACCAGGATTTCGCCGTGGCGGGCCTTCAGCTGCTCGATCGACAGCCCCGCCAGCGGGCTGTGCTCATCGATCAGGTGCATCACCGTCCACATCAGCCGGAAGTGAAAGGCATGGTTGCGCACCAGCTTGAGCGTGTGCACGCGGCGCATGCGCTGCCCCTCCGTGCTGAGCTCGTCCATGCCCAGGAACACGTTCAGGTGCCCCTCCACCAGGCTGTTGTGGTGCACGTTCGCCATGCGGAAGGTGAGGCACGGCACCCCGTTCCACGGCTGCACCGTGGCGATCTCGCTGAACAGGATCTCCGCCTTGCTGCGTGAAAAGCGGGCGAACACCAGCCCGGTGGTCACCGCCGTGAAGATCAGGCTCACCAGTGCCTGCAGCATCACCAGTAGATTCACCGTGAGCGAGCGGGGGTGCAGCACCCCATAACCGATCGATCCGAGCGTCTGCACGCTGAAGAAAAAGGCCTCGCTGAAGCCGGCCGCTCTGCCTTCCGGCACGCCGCCGATGCCGGCCGGATCCAGCAGATACAGGCCGGCGAACAGCAGATTGATCGCCAGATACCCGGCCGCGATCAGCAGCAGGAAGCCCCACCATGGGCACGAGAGCATCAGCCGGTAGGGCTCGCGCCATAACGAGAAGATCTGATCGATCTCATCGGTGCGATACACCCCCTCTTCCCGCTGCAGGTGGATTGGCTTCAGCCGCCGGGGCCTGGCGCTGGGGCGAGATCGTGGGCGGGAGCGGGCCATGGTGCGGAGCGGTGCCGTGGCGGCAGGAGGGCGCCAGCTGTAGCCCACCAGCGGGCAACTTGCCGGTTTCAGCTGTGGGGTTCAGCTGCGGGTTCGATCCCCCAGGCCTGCCGTATCACGGGATGACTGACCTCCCAGGCGTGCTCCATCGGTTCGATCGGTGCCGTGCGGTTGCTGGCTTCCAGATCACGCGCCTGCATCACTTCGCGCAGCGCCTGGCGAAACGCGTCGGTTTCCTGCAGCAGCAGATCCACCGCTGTGCTGCCGCCCAACGCCTGGCGCATGGGTTCAAGCCCCAGCGACAGCCGCAGGCTGGAGAGATGGTCGTCGATCCAGGCCCATTCATACAGCAGCATGGCGTCGCTGCAAGCGTTCAGATGCTGGCGGTAGCTGGCGATGTGTTGCTCGACGGCCCCACTCAGCGCCGGCACCTTGCCGCCTGTGGAACCAGCCGCCAGGGGCTCAGCCGCTGCCGCCTGGCTGCGGCGACCGGCCTCGGCCCGTTCCTTGAGCCGCAACATGATCTCGCGCAGATAGCTCAAGAGCGCTCCGGCCACTTGCCCTGCAGCGTAAGCCATCTGCGGCTTCCGGCCCTTCAGCCTGGATCCACTGGCAGCCCCTTGGCGGCTAACGCCAGGCGGCGAGCCAGCAGCAGCACGGGATAGAGCAGACGGGTGCGATCCGGGTTGCCGAAGATCACCTGCAACAGCTTCAGCAAGCCATCACTGGGCTCCAGCTGGCTGCACAGTTTTGCCACCGCGTCAGCGCCGTGCCAGATCCGCTCTCCCTCGATCAGCACGGCACCGGAAGCCAGGTTGAATCCCTGTTGCTGGAGTGCATGCCGCAGCTCCGCATCGGCGCGGCCATCAATGATCATGAGCTGGGGCACTCCTCCGCGCAGCTCACTTGTGCTGGCGAAATGGCGGCAGAACGGGCAGCCGCCGTCATACACCAACTGCAGCGGTGGAGTGTGGGGATCGCTGCTCACTGGACGAATACCAACAGGCCAGATTTTAGGGAGCGAGGCAGAGACGCTGTCCTGCGTACAGGCAGAAAGCAACCCACTGGCGCGCGATTGCATCGTATGGCTATATTGAGCTCGTCTTTCACAACAACCCCATGCTCACCGGATCTGATCTCCTGGCGAAAGTCAAGGAGCTTGGTGATGTCGGTAAATCCGAGCTTGTTCGTGCCGCTGGGTACGTCAGCACCAAAAAGGACGGCAGCGAGCGTCTGAACTTCACGGCCTTCTACGAGGCTCTGCTGGAAGCCAAGGGCGTCAGCCTCGGCTCCTCCAGTCCCAACGGCGTCGGCCAGGGCGGCCGCAAGCTCAGCTACGTCACCAAGGTCCAGTTCAATGGCAATCTGCTGATCGGCAAGGCCTACACCGCCATCCTCGGTCTGCAGCCCGGCGATGAGTTCGAGATCAAGCTTGGCAAGAAGCAGATTCGCCTCGTCCCGGTCGGTGGCGAAGAAAGCGACGAATGAGCGCTTGGCGCGTGGCTCAACGGCCTTGATCCGTCGCCACCCAGCGCCGCTTTTTCTGGGTCTGTCTTGAGCCCTAGGCGCTGAGCTGCTTCTAGCCGTGCTGTTTGTCTGCGTTTAGAGCGGACCCGATTGGCGGTTAACCCTGCCGCTGGAACCATTTTTGGCGTTGCCGCCAGAAATGGCTCTGGCGGCATTTCGTTTGTGCAGGAGTTGTTTCACCTTTTGCTGCTGCGGCTGCGGCACTTTGGTGTGATCTGCGTCCCGCGAGCTCAGAGGATGGGCGCCATGGAACATCCACGCCTTCGGTTTTGGCGCACCTGCCATGGGCGGGTGCTGGTGGCGCTGGCCTCAGCGGGCCTGATCAGCGCTTGCCAGGGGCAACCGCCGGAGCCGCCCCGCTCCGCTGGCCCCCAGCCCAGCTGGCAGGTGCAGACCCTTGCAGATCCGGGCCTGCCGCGGCGCACCGAGACCGAACTGGCCCGCTGCGCCGCCGCCCTCGGCCTGCCGCCGGAGCGCAACCGGCTCGCCGATCCCACCAACTTCGGCGAACGCCAGAGCGCCGATGCCTTTGGTCGAGCCGTGCCCGCCGGGCCGGCCCTGATCGTGTTGCACGAAACCGTGATCGATGAAGCGCAGACCCTGGCCCTCTTTCGCACCCCGCATCCCAATGACAACGACCAGGTCAGCTACCACCTGGTGATCAACCCCGCCGGCGATCGGCTGCGCATCGTTCCCGACGCCAACCGCGCCTATGGCGCCGGCATGTCGGCCTTCGGCGATTTCACGGTGCGGATCCGGCCCACCTCGGTGGGGTCGCTCAACAACGTGGCGCTGCATCTCGGCCTGGTGTCCCCCGCCGACGGCCGTGGCGATTCCCCCGGTCACTCCGGCTATACCGATGCCCAATACCGCGCCGTCGCCGCCCAGGTGCTGCTGTGGCAGGCGCGCTTCGGCATCCCGCTCACCCGCCTCACCAGCCACGCCGCCGTCGATCGCAGCCACTCCCGCTACGACCCGCGCAGCTTCCGCTGGGACCAGTTCATGGCTCACTACCGCCTGGCCGCCAAAGCCTGCGGCTTCACCGCCTACGACACCGAGCGCGCCACCTATTGAGGGGTGGCGGGCTCGCTTCGCGCCTGCCCCGAATTTCCGCCTACCAACCTTGCCGAGATTCGTAACGAAGTCCAAAGGTTTCTGTTACGCTTTGCAAAGCACCTCGCTACCCACACCATGACCAACGCCACCACCCCTTCCCGCTTCGGTTTCGTTGCCTTCGCTGAAACCTGGAATGGCCGTCTGGCGATGCTCGGCTTCGTGATCGGCCTCGGCACTGAGCTGCTCACCGGCCAAGGCATCCTCTCCCAGATCGGCCTCGGCTGAATCCAGGCCCACCCACTGCCCACGGCAGGTCGATCGCCTCGGGCGGTCACCTGCCGTGGGCTTTGCTATTGGGAGCTGAGCCCTGCCTGATCCGGTCGCCCACGCCCCCCTCCCTCCGCCATGGCCTACGCCCTCTGCTTCGTTCTTCACTGCAGCCCCACCGATGTCTCGAAGGGGCCGCCCCAGTGGTCTGATCTGTTGGCCCAGCAGCACGAGGCGATCAGTGCGGCCCAGGCCCTCAAGATTTTTCGCTGCCCCCCCGGCTGGGATGGTTCCCTCGATGAGCTGGTAAGTGCCGGCCAGGCCAACGCCGCCGGTGACGACCCCTTCCAGCATCTGCCAGATGGTCCCTTCGAGGCGTTGCCCGCCGCGTCTGCTGAGGCCACCGGCCAGAACCCCGCCGCTTCGGCCGAAAGCTCGCCGGCCTGGCGGTTGCTCTGCAACGCCACCATTCCCCGCTTCGCGGCCGAGCGTCTCTGGCTCAGCGTCTACGACCTGGAGAGTGAGGAGGCCTCGCCGCAGGCGGAGCCTCGCCAGCTGCGGCTGTTAGACAGCTTTCCACTCACCGCTGCCGCCAACGAAACCTGCTGGTTCTTCCCGACCGACGACGGCCGCTACCTCTCCTGTGCCACCAACGAACAGGTGCGTTGTCTGCCTGGATTCACCCCCGAGCAGCGCTTCAGCGACACACCTTCCGCCTATGACCGCGCCGGCATCAAAGTGCTGTGGTCGTTAATGGCCGATGAGGAAAGCTTGCGCTGCGTTGGCCTCACCTACCAGCGGCACCGGGTGGATTTTCCCCTGATCGAACGCCATCGCTCCGTGGCTACCACCTGGATCGCCTTTGAGGTGGAAAGTGAGGCCGCCGAACCCCTGCAGGTGACATCCACGATCACCACGTATCAGGGTTGAACATCAGCAGGCACGATCGCCGGCTGGCGTTGTTTTGAGGCTTTCTGCGCTTCACGGCAAGGCGTGGTCAGCTGCCATAAAAAAACCGGCCTCAGGCCGGTTGTTGGTTTCAGCTTTGATTGTCTAGCTGCCTCAAGCGGGGCCTGCTCAGCCGGCTTGGTTGTAGAGGCTTTCGAGCCGTTCGCGGCTGAGGTCCACGTACATCACCGAATCACCCGGTTCCGGCGCTTCCGGGTGGGGGCGAGGCGCAATGGGGACAGCGCGCCAGTCGGTCTGGCGAAGGTTCTGGCGCATCAGGGCAAAGGCGCCGCCGGCGATGGCAGCGAAGCAGGCGAAATAAAAGAAGGCGAACAATGCGTCCATGGGTTACTTGCTTTTCCCCACTCTAGTGTGACGTTCTGTTAAGCGTGGCTTGCTTTCGGCCTCATTGCACGCTCCGCCCGTCGCGGCCGCCCTCGCCCACCCGCAGCGGCCCCCCCTGGTGCTCCAGCCAGCCGGAGCGGAATCCTGCCGCCAGCGCCGCCTCCCGCACCTCCCGGTAGCGCGCGGCGCCATCCGGGCTCACCACCGCCACGATGTGATGGCGCTCGGTGCTGTAGGTGCGGATCCAATCGCGGAATGCAGCGGCGCGCATCACCGAAGCGGGCCGTGGTTCCAGCAGCAGCTGGCCCGCCAGCGCCGTCACGGAGAAGTAGCGCTGTAGCAGGCCCTCATCACCCAACCCCAGGGGCCGCAGCCCATCGGCGCTCACGAACACGAACAGAGGCTCGGTGCCCACCTCCCGCACCTGCGGCAGGCGCAGCTGCACCGGCGAGCGGCGGGGCGCTTGAGTCACCGGCGGCTGCGGTTGTGGTTGCGGCGGAGGCGGGGCGGCCTGGGCCGGCTCCTGTGTCTCCGGCGCCGGCGAGGGCCCGCTCCGCACCGACAACGCCATCACCACGGCCGTGAGCATCAGCACCCCCACCACATTCATGAACACGTCGATCAGGCTGTCGAACGACAGCTCGGTGTGCTCCTGACGGCCGCTGCGCCTCACCGCCATGGCGCACGCGCCCCCTCGCTGATCGGCTCGTAGCCCAGCTGCGCTCCGGTGCTGCGCAACGCGCCTACCAGCGGCTGCACCGCCGTGAAACAGCTGCCGGCGACGGCGAGATAGACATAGTTGCTGCGCACCGCCTCGGCGATCAGCTCCGGCGGCACCAGGTTCAGATCCCAGCGGGCGGTGATGGCGCCGCTGAGCGGATCGTGGCGTTCCACCTGGCCGCTGCGGCACAGCAGAAAGGTGGTGGAGCCGGTGATCGGCACCCCATCGGCGCTGTTGAGGGCCACCAGGGGGGTGGCCGCCGAGCTGCTGGGCTGCTGCATCCAGGGATCCGCGATCGGTTTTGCCGGCACTGGCGCCGGCGCCGGTTTGGGGGCGGGCTTGGTGCGGGCTTCGACCCGGGCCGTGCGGCCGCGGTCCACCCCGAGCGAGAGCGCCAGCACGGAGATCACCAGCAGCACGATCACCATCACGGCGCTGAGGATGTCGAGGAAGCCGATCAGATCGATCGACGTGCGCTTACGGCGCCGGGACGGTCTCATCACGGCACAGGCGGGGGAAGAAGCCGTCGTTGAGGGCTGTTTCGATTTCGCCAGCCAACTGGTATTCACAGCGTTCGCTGATGCTCATCAGCACCATGCACAGCACGGCCGTGATGATCCCCAGCAAGGTGGTGTCGAAGGCGGTGGACAGCCCGCCGGTCACCTCCGTGAGGCTCGCTTTCACCTTGTCGAGATCCTCCACATTGGCCAGCAGACCGGAAAAACCGCCGATCGAGATTGAGATGCCCAGTACCGTGCCGAGAAAGCCCAGCATCGGCAACACCCAGATCATCGTGCGGGTCACGCCATAGCCGTCTTCGATGTCGGCCTGGGTCAGGGCGATGTCGTCTTGATGCAGCTCGCGGGTGGCTCCGCGAGAGCGCGAATCCTGGAAGCAGCGCAGCAGCCGGCAGAGGCGGTTGGCCATCAAGGTGCGGCGCTGACCCAGCAGGATCAGCATTGTGCGCACATCGGAATCGGTGGGGCGCAGATCCACCAGCCCGCGGGGAATCCAGTCACGGCCCACCTGGCGCCGCTCCTTGCGGCACCCGATCAGGCGCCGCAGGCAGTAATCCACCACCGTGATCGCGATCGCCAGCGTGATCGGCTGGGTCACGCCCCGCTCCAGCAGAAAGGCCCTTACCGCGTTGCTGCGGTAGGGCGTGGCGGCGAACACCAGCGCCAGGGTGAGGATCACCCCCACCACGATCGAGAGCAGGGCGGGGCTGCGGATCCAGCGCCGCGGCGGCAGATCCAGCAGAGCAGGCGCCAGGTCTTCTAATTCCCTGGGGGCCGGCCGGGGCGTGTCGATCATCGGCGGGCCATGGGATTGCGAATCGGCGGCAAACGGCTGCAGGCGCTGGCGTTGACGTTAGGGGCGGACTTCTCTCACGGCTGATAGACGTGGGCACCTGCGCCCTGGCTCTGGCGCTCTGGCCCATGCCCCCGGCTCAAGCGCCTCAGGCCTCGCCACCCGGCCCGGTGTTCTTAGCCTCGGCCTATGACAGCTGACGCTCTCACCCTTTTGTACGACGGAGCCTGCCCGCTCTGCCTGCGCGAAGTGGCGCTGCTGCGTCGCCGCGATGCCGGCCGGGGCCGACTGGCGTTCGTGGATATCGATGCTCCCGGCTACGACCCCGCTGCCCATGCCGGCATCAGCTACCGCGACGCGATGGGGCGCATCCACGGCCTCAGCGCCGACGGCACGGTGCTGCGCGATGTGGCGGTGTTCCGCGAGGCCTACCGGCAGGTGGGTCTGGGCTGGATCTATGCCCCCACCACCTGGCCGCTGCTGGGCTCCGCCGTCGATGCCGCCTATGGGCTCTGGGCCGGTTGGCGGCTGCGCCTCACGGGCCGCCCCGACCTCGACACCCTCTGCGCGCGCCGGGCCGCCCGCTGATCCCGCTCACTGAGCCCTTCCTCTCGTTCTGACACCTGCTTTTCACCATGTCTGAGCCCATGCCTGAAGCCATGTCTGAGCCCGCCACTCCGCTTCTCACCGCCGCCTCGCTGCAGGCCCTGTTCACAAAGCCCTATGGGCAGCCGGCCCCTTCGCAGGAGCAGTGGCGTGCCGTTTATGCCGAAAACGTTCATTTCAGTGATCCCACCCAGGAGGCCAGCGGCATTGACGCCTATCTCGCCGCCCAGGAAGGGCTGATGAAACGCTGCGACGACGTGATGCTGCGCTCCGAAGCGGTAGCCATCAGCGACCGCACCGCCTTCGTGGAGTGGGTGATGGGCCTGCGGATCAAGGGCGTGGAGTTCGTCTATCCCGGCACCACCCGCTTGCTGCTGGATGAAGCGGGCAAGATCATCGACCACCGCGACTACTTCGACTTCGTGGGTCCCACCTTCGCCCCGGTGCCTGTGATCGGCCCCTTCGTGCGCTGGATGTACCGCCGCTTCGTGAGCTGAGGCTGCGCAGCTCCTGTTGAGGCCCCAGCGGGCACGATCAAGCCTGCTTGAATCGATTGGTTTGGTGGTTTCACTGTCTTGCTGATTCGCCTGCAGAGAGGTTGCAGAAAGTGGACAACTCTTGGCGGTGGCTCAGAAGCTTGAACCAGGGGTATTGAGGAAGGCCGGTTCCTCGCTGTTCGACACCCTTGCGAGCGCGTCGTTGCGGTGCGGAAAGCGGTCGAAGCGAGCAATCACCTCAAGGTGGCGGCGGGCGAAGACGGCGGTGCGCGCATCGGTGAACTGCTCAAACAAGGGGCTGCTCGCCCCAGGTCGCCAGCTCACCGGCCACCGCCTGGCGGGTCAGGCCGATGAACCGCTCCCGCACCTGGTGGTCGAAGGCCGGATCCTTGATGAACCACTGACTGGGCGTCGACGCTTCAAACCAGAAGCTCAACAACTCGGCCCCCAGCTCCTTCGCCCCTAGCTCCACGGCAGCAGCCATCGGCCACAAGCAGTTGCCTGCATCCTGATGCGCCGATGGCTGGTGGAACAGGCGCGACAACAACGCGCAACGGCCTCACAACCAACCACCCGAGCGTCCAGCGAACACGCCAATTCAGTGGATGCGGAATTCCCGTAAACATCCAGGTTGGGGTGTCACCCTTGCCGCTTTTGGCGCCAATCCGTGCCTGGATGTTGTTCCCCACTCCCTAATCTCAGCGCTTGTGCAGGGCTGAAGATCATGCGGCTTGGACTCTGTCTTTATGGCCTGGTGCTGCCCTCCTGCCTGGTGCTGCATGGCGGGCAGGCCTTGGCGCAGCCCGCTTTACAGCCCGCAGCCCAGCCCACAACCCTCCCGAGTACCCTCCCGAGTGCCCCCCTGGCTGCTCCCCCCACCGACCCGGCGGCGGGTCTGCAGCTCGATCCAGACTCCTTTCGCGCCGTGATCGGCAAGCCACCGGCGCCCGCCAGCCCGGAGGAGCGCGACGACCTGGCGATCCTGCGCTGGAACCAGCGCACCCGCACGCCTGAAGGGGTGCTGCACAGCTGGCGCTTCCTCAACCGCAACCTCAGCCTGTTTGATGCCGCCTTCGGCGCCAACCTGCAGGACACCTCACCGGCGCTGTACAAGGGCTTGCCGGCCTTTCTCAGCCGTGCCGACACCCTCAAGAATCAGCTCAAGCAGGCCATTGCCCGGCCGCGTCCCTTCCTGAGCCATCGCGACCTGCAGCCTTGCCTGCCGCTGGAAAGCGGTTGGTCGTATCCCAGCGGCCATGCCACCTGGTTCGCCACGGCGTCGCTGCTGCTGGCCGATCTGGTGCCGGAGCGGCGGGAACGGCTGCTGCTGGTGGGCCGTCAGGGGGGCTACGTCCGCGCTTACTGCGGCGTGCACTATCCCAGTGATGTGCTGGCCAGCCAGCGCCTGGCCGAAGCCTTCAGCAAAGAGGTGATTGCATCTCCCCAGTGGCAGACGTTCAAGCAGCAGGTTGCGGCGGATCGCCAGCGGCTGCTGGTGGCCCCGCCCGCTGGCCTTCCCCTGCTCACCAACTGATCGCAGGCCGCTTCAGCCGAATGCGCGGCTTCAGCCGTGGCATTCGCAGCCACAGCCGGCGTGGCAGGGCTCACCGTTGGGGTGGCCGCTGGAGCAGGCGTCGCTGCAGAACAGCAAGGCGCCATTGCGGAACGGTGTGTCGGCCTTCACGGCGCAATTGCAGCCTGTGCAGGCGCACTGGGTGGTGGTGGGTTTCTCCAGGGTGGCGTTCATGGCCTCTCCGTGGTGATTGGGTGTGCGTCCACTCTGCTGCCGCTGGCGCCGAGCTGCTTCATCCTGAAACCGGATCGAGCTGTGCCATGACCCTGATCAACACCGCCGTCGGGCTGCTGGCGATCAGTTCACCGATCGGCGTGCTGCCGGTGGTGGCCAGGGCCGCCGGCGGCGATCCCAGCCGGGTGCGGCAGATCAGCCGCCTGGCGGTGCTCACGTTTCTGTTCACCCTGCTGGCCGCCTGCTGGTGGGGGCAGGGGCTGCTGGATCTGTTCGCCATCACCCTCGATACCTTCCGGGTGGCTGGTGGCCTGATCCTGCTGCCCATCGGCCTGCGCCTGATCGAGGGGATGGAGGTGAGCCACCCCGACGTCGAGACCGATGCCGGCAGCCTCGGGGTGGTGCCGATCGGGCTGCCCTTGCTGGCCGGACCGGCGGCGATTTCGCTGGTGGTGGCGGATGCACCGGCCAGCTCGCAGGGCCGCCTGGCCCTCAGCGGTGTGATCGCTCTGCTGGCGCTGGCGATCTACCTGATCCTGCGTGTGTCGATGCCCCTGCGCCGCGCCCTGGGGGAGCTGCAGGAAAAGGTGATCAGCCGGCTGATGGGCCTGCTGCTCAGCGCCATCGGCGTGCAGATGCTGGTGGTGGGCCTGAAGGGTTGCTTCCCCGTGCTGGCTACTGCAGGGTGAAGCATCAGGCAACACAACTTCATGGACGAGTGTGTCTGTGCTTCTCCGCACCTGCCATCCCTTCGCTCGATGCAGGACGTCAGCATGACTAGACCGAAGCACCAGGGTGTCCCGATCGTGCTGCATACAATCCCGCTCCTTGCCGCCACGTGTCTGGCGGGATTCGCCATGTTGCAACTGTTGTTCAGTGCCGGCACCTGGTAGGTGGTGTTGATCAAGCGTCGCGCCGTCGGCTGTCTTGCTGATTAGCCCCAGCCAGCAGTAAGGCTGCGACGTGGTTCTGCGCTCCATCGCTGAAGCATTCATCCGCAAGCAAAGGATCTGAGGCAAAAGCTTCGCCTCTCCATCAGCATGCACCAGCTGGATGAATCAATTGCAGACTATTCCCGTCGCCCAGGCGCCGCCCCATGCTCCCCCCTTCCTGCTGTATACGTGCTTTGGCGCACCGAATCGTTGAATCTTTCGGTGCGTCACGACCTGCACTGTCCGCTTGGTTCCCTGCGTCATCTGGGCTGGGACGATTCAGCCGCCCCATCAGCAAGACGAGGCCCTGCGCAATCAGCTCGCCTTGGTGCTTTCCCGCTTTCACTGATCGGATGGCTACGGGCTAGCCCGGCATTGGCAACTCTTCGCTTCCTTTCTCGGAACAAAGTGTGACCTCAAGCACCCGGACATGAAGGCATCAGCCAGGCTTTGAAGTCGCAGGTCATGCCGCCGGCTGTCGCGTGGCTGAACAGGGTGCCTGCCTGGTTGATCGCTTCGCACCAGCGCAGGCGTTTGTTTTGGCAATGGGCGATGCCGGTTTCGAACCAGCGACATCCTGCTTGTAAGGCAGGCGCTCTACCGCTGAGCTAATCGCCCCAGACGCGCATTCTGGCGGTCGTCCCCCCCATGCTGGCAACCATCCGGCGCCCGCACCTCGATGGCCAGTGGCCGCAGCCACGACCGCGCGATCTGCTGGCTGTGTGTGCCCTTCGGGCTGCTGTGGTGGCCGTGGCTGGGACTGGCCGGGGTGGTGAGTGGCGGCGGCGGCTTTCTGGTGGGGGGGCTATGGCTGTCCCCCGACCTCGACACCATCTCGCGGCCGCTGCGCCGCTGGGGGCCGCTGGCGCTGATCTGGCAGCCCTACCGCCGCTGCCTGCGGCACCGCTCGATCGCCTCCCACGGTCCCCTGCTGGGCACCGGTCTGCGCCTGGCCTACCTGGCGGCGTGGCTGCTGGCGTTCAGCCTGCTGCTGCAGCCCTTCGGTGCGCCATCTCCCCGGGCGCTCGCCGCTGGCCTTCAGGCGCTTTGGAGCGCCTACAGCGGGCTGCTGCTGGTGGCCCTGGCCGGGCTGGAAGCCAGCAGCTGGCTGCATCTGCTCCAGGACGGCGACCCCGATGCGCGTCCCCGGCGCAGGCGCCCCCGGCGGCGGCACTCGAGTGGTATCCGCGCCCGGTCCGTGAGACGGTGAGGGGCAAGGGCGCTGCGCCCTCCCTAAAGCGTCGCCATGTCAGCTGAATCCGGTTCCAGCCCGTGCAGTGAATTGGCGGCCCTGATCGCCGTGGTGCAGCGCCTGCGCGATCCCGTGCATGGCTGCCCCTGGGACCTGGAGCAGACCCACACCTCCTTGATCCCCTACGTGCTGGAGGAGGCCCACGAGGTGGCCGATGCCATCCGCAACGGCGACGACGCCCATCTGCAGGAGGAACTGGGCGACCTGCTGCTGCAGGTCCTGCTGCACGCGCAGATCGCCAGCGAGGCCGGGCGCTTCGATCTGGCCGTGGTCGCCCGTGGCCTGCGCGAGAAACTGGTGCGCCGCCATCCCCATGTGTTCGCCGCCGCCGCTGCCTCCGCCTCCGCTGCCGACGCCGCCGAGGCGAACCGGGGCCTGGCCGGCGATAGCGCCGCCGTGCGCCGCAGCTGGGAGGAGATCAAGGCGCTGGAGCAGGTCCAGGCCCAGGCCCAGGAGCCGGCGCCGGCCCAGGAGCCCAGCCTTGCGCCGCTCAGTGCCCGCCTGGCCCGCAAGCTGCGCGGTCAGCCGGCGCTGGCCGGCGCCATGACCCTCTCGCGCAAGGCCGCCGCCGCCGGCTTCGAGTGGGAAAGCATGGCGGGCGTGTGGGCCAAGGTGGAGGAGGAGCTCTCTGAGCTGCGCGAGGCGGTGGCCAGCGGCGATCGCGCCCATGCCGAGTCGGAGCTGGGCGATGTGATCTTCACGCTGGTGAATGTGGCCCGCTGGTGCGGGCTCGATCCTGACGAGGGCCTGGCGGGCACCAACCGCCGCTTTCTCGATCGTTTCTCCCGCGTGGAAGTGGCCCTGGGCGGTGACCTCAGCGGCCAGAGCATCGAACAGCTCGAAGGGCTGTGGCAGCAGGCCAAGGCGCAGATCCGCGCCGCCCAGGACAGCTGAGCTGCCGCCGGCGCCTCAGTCGTCGCTCAGCCCCTGGCGGGATCGTCGCTGGCCCTTGATGGCGCTGCGCAACCGCTTGGCGCTCAGCCGCCGCTCCACCGCCCCGCGGCCTGGCCGGGTGGGGCGACGGGGCGGTGGCGGCGGTGCGATCGCCTCCGCCAGCAGCTTCACGAGCCGGCGTTCTGCGGCCTGGCGATTCAGCCACTGCGAGCGGTGTTCGGAGGCGGCGATCACCAGCACCCCGTCCACCAGGCGCCCCTCCAGCCGGCGCAGGGCCCGTTGGCGCAGCAGCGGTGTCAGCGCGCTCGACTGGGCCAGGGCGAACACCAGCTCCACGCGGGAATCGGTGGTGTTCACGCTCTGCCCCCCCGGGCCGCTCGAGCGCGAGAAGCGCCAGCTCAGTTCGGCGGCCGGAATCCGCACCGACGCCGTCACGGTCAGATCAGCAGCCATGCCACCAGGCTGCCAGAACCCGGCCGTGGGCGCCCGGCGGCCGGGTGCGCCGCGACACCGCCACGGAACGCTTAGCTGGGAAGCAATGGCTCCGCTGTCTGATGCCTGATTCCGTTGTTTTTGATCCCACGCCCGGCACCGCCGCGGCTGCCGGCTCCTGTTGGGTGGATGAGATCCACCAAGGCGTCCGCTATGGCCTCGAGGCCGAGGTGCTGGTGGAGCGCTCCAGCGCCTTTCAGCGCATCACCGTGATCGACAGCCGCACCTACGGCAAGGCCCTGCTGCTCGATGGCTGCTGGATGACCGCCGAACGGCAGGAGCGCCATTACCACGAGCCGCTCGTTCACCCCGCCCTCTGCGCCGCCGAGCGGATCGAGCGGGTGCTGGTGATCGGTGGCGGCGATGGCGGCACGGCCCGCGAATGCCTGCGCCATCCCGGCGTGGTGCAGCTCGACATGGTCGAAATCGACGGCGAGGTGGTGGACCTCTGCCAGCAGCATCTGCCTTCGCTGGGCGGCGGCGCCTGGAGTGACCCCCGCTTCCGGCTCACCATCGGCGACGGCATCGCCTGGGTGGCCGCCGCCGCCGCTGCCAGCTACGACGTGGTGATCGTGGATGGCTCCGATCCGGCCGGTCCCGCCGAAGGCCTGTTCAACCGCGCTTTCTTTGAGCACTGCCGCCGCCTGCTGCGGCCCGGTGGTGTGTTCGCCACCCAGAGCGAATCGCCCGAAGTCTTCCGCGCCGTGCATGTGGCCACGGTGCGGCTGCTGCGGGAGGTGTTCGGCCATGCCGATCCCCTCTATGGCTGGGTGCCGATGTATCCCAGCGGCTGGTGGAGCTGGACCTTCGCCGCCACCGACGGGCCCCGCTACCGCCAGGCCCTGCCCGAACGCGCCGCGTCCGTGGCCGATGGCTGCGCGATCTGGAGCCCCCGCTGGCAGGCCGGTGCCTTCGAGGCGGTGCCTGCCGCGATCGAACGGGAGCTGCAGGCGTGAGCGAGCCCTCTCCCATCGAGCTCTTCGCCACCGAAGGGGCGATCTTCATGGCGGCCCGGCGGGATCTGGCTGGCTGCCGCGTTGGGATGTTCGGTGTGCCCTATGACGGCACCACCTCCTTCCGCCCCGGCACCCGCTTCGGGCCGGCGGCGATCCGGGAGGTGAGCAGCGGGCTGGAAACCTATGACCCGCAGCTGGATCTGGATCTGGAGGATCTGGCCTTCGCCGATCTCGGCGCCGTGGACATTCCTTTTGGGGCGCCCGAGCCGGTGGTGGCGGCCGTGCGGCTGGCCACCGAGGCGGTGCTGGCAAGCGGGTTGCGGCCCCTGATGCTGGGCGGCGAGCATTCGATCAGCAGTGGCGCGGTGGCGGCGGTGGCCAGCCGCCATCCGGAGCTGGTGATGGTGCAGCTCGATGCCCACGCCGATCTGCGCGACAGCTGGCTGGGCACGCGCCACAGCCACGCCTGCGCCATGCGCCGTTGCCTGGAGGTGCTCCCCAGCGGCGTGCTGCGCCAGATCGCCATCCGCAGCGGCACGCGCGAGGAATTCAGCGAACTGCGCCGCACCGGCCGCCTGGTGGGTAACGCCGGGGGCCACGCCGGCGGCTGCGGCCTGGCGCCGGAACTCCTGCAGGCGGATCTGACCGCGGCCCTGCAACCGCTGCGCGGCCTGCCGCTCTATCTCACCGTCGATCTCGATTGGTTCGATCCGGCGGTGATGGCAGGCACCGGCACGCCCGAGCCGGGCGGCTTCCTCTGGGGCCACTTCGCCGCTCTTGTGGAAGAGCTGCGCCACCACAATCTGGTGGCCGCCGATGTGGTGGAACTGGCGCCCACGCTCGATCCCAGCGGCTGCAGTTCCGTGCTGGCCGCCAAGGTGACCCGCAGCCTGCTGCTTCTGTTGGGGCGCGAAGGCCCCGGTGGGTGTCAGTAGCAGTAGGAGCCGCTGGTGCGTTGCTCGCGTAATCGCTCGTGCTGCTGACCGATCAACACCACCGCCAGCGTGGGGTGGTTGTGCAGCAGGTTGAGGAAGTGCAGGCGACCCAGGCGCACCAGTTCCACCGGGGTGCGGGCCAGGGCCTCATTGCGGAAGCAGCCACCCCGCCAGACGATGTCCTGGTAACTGAACAATTCGCCGGGGCGATAGCAGAGCCGTTCACCGCTGGGATCGATCAACTCAACGATCCCTTTACGGACGGCATAAATGGCACTGGCGGTTTCGCCGCGCTTGAAAATCGAAGATCCGGTGGGGAGCGTGAGAATGTCTCCGTCCACCTGTCTGGCCATCAGGTCAACCGGGGTCGTGCTGGCAAAAGTGAGCAATCATCTACCTCCTGAAATCAAGGGGAATGTGCCACCTGCCTCACAGCGGAGCGGGCCGTTGCCGGCAGAGGTGGCATCCAAAGACTGTAACGTCAAGTCAGCTGCAATTCATGGTGAAACTGAGGAAATGTGCTCAGTTACACCGTTGTCGGTAGCAGGCCGGTGAGAGCAAGTTGGCGGATCAGCGGCGCCCCTTCGGTATGGGGATGGCTGTAGGGAAGGATGTCGGACACCGGCAACCGCGGGCTGCGGGCCGTCCAGTGGTGGCACCAGAGATCGGAGGCCAGCTCCTGATGGATGTCCAGGCGCCGCAGATGGCACCAGCCCATGGCCTCACCGCTGGGGGGGCTGCAGTGCCGGCAACTGCGGCAGGAGGAACGCTGGCCCATCGCTGGCCGGTTTTGGGTCCCTCAAAGTAATGACCGCCGCTGACCCTTAACAGAGAAAGAACCGAACCAGCGGGAAGTCTTCGGATTTGCAGACGCGTTTCCATAGGATCGCGCCACTTCTTCACCTGGCGAGGCGACAGCCCATGGCCGATCCCTCCGTGCCTGCCGTTTCCCTCAGGCGCACTCCCCTGGCCGCCGCCTGCCGCGGGGCCGGTGGGCGCATGGTGCCCTTCGCCGGCTGGGAGATGGCCGTGCAGTTCAGCGGGCTGGTGGCGGAACACCAGGCCGTACGCCAGCGCTGCGGTGTCTTCGACATCTCCCACATGGGGGTGCTCACCCTGCGCGGCGAAGGCGTGAAGGACGCGTTGCAGGCCCTGGTGCCCAGCGATCTGCACCGCATCGGCCCGGGCGAGGCCTGCTACACAGTGCTGCTCAACGTGGCCGGCGGCATCCGCGACGACCTGATCGTCTACGACTGCGGGCGCCAACCCGGAGCGGAGGGCGACGCCGATGCGCTGGTGCTGGTGATCAACGCCGCCTGCGCCGAAGCCGACACCGCCTGGCTGTGTGCCCAGCTGGAACCGCAGGGGATCGCTGTGGTCGACCGCAAGGGGGAGGGGGTGCTGCTGGCTCTGCAGGGCCCGGAGGCCGAGGCCCGGCTGGCCGCCCTCAGCGGCGCCGATCTGAGCGGCCTGCCCCGCTTCGGCCACCGCTCATTGCCACTGGCGGGCAGCGCGGCGGGTGCAGCAAGCGGCGCCATGGCGTTCGTGGGCCGCACCGGCTACACCGGCGAAGACGGTTTCGAACTGCTGCTGGCGGCCGGCCCCGGCCAGGCCCTGTGGCAGCAGCTGGTGGCCGAAGGGGTGACCCCCTGCGGGCTCGGTGCCCGCGACACCCTGCGCCTGGAGGCGGCCATGCACCTCTACGGCAACGACATGGACGCCACCACCTCTCCCCTGGAGGCCTCACTGGGCTGGCTGGTGCACCTGGAGATGCCGGCGGCGTTCATCGGCCGCGACGTGCTCGAACGCCAGACCGCCGAAGGGGTGAGCCGCCGCCTGGTGGGCCTGAAGCTGCAGGGGCGGGCGATCGCCCGCCATGGCTACCCGGTGCTGCGCGATGGCCAGGTGGTGGGCGAGGTCACCAGCGGCACCTGGTCGCCCACGCTCGCCGAGGCGATCGCCCTGGCCTATGTGCCCGCCGCTGCGGCCCGGCCCGGCACGGAACTGACGGTGGAGATCCGCGGCCGCCAGGAGCCGGCGGTGGTGGTGCGGCGCCCGTTCTACCGGCGCCCCTGAGGCCCTGTGGGAAACTCGCCCTTCCCCTCGATTTCTCCCATGCGCAGCCACGGATGCGGCGACCTGCGCAGCGATGCCACGGGCCAGGCCGTGTCGCTGTGCGGCTGGGTGGACCGCCGGCGCGATCACGGCGGTGTGATCTTCATCGATCTGCGTGACCGCAGCGGCACCGTGCAGATCACGGTCGACCCCGACCTGTCCCCCGCCGCCTTCGCCGTGGCTGAGCGGCTGCGCAATGAAACCGTGCTGAAGGTGTCGGGTGCGGTGCGTGATCGCCCCGCCGAATCCCGCAACGAGCGGCTCGCCACCGGTGCCGTCGAAGTGCTGGCTGCCGCGATCGAGGTGCTCAATGAGGTGCGGGGCAATCTGCCCTTCCCGGTGTCGGTGCACGACGACACGCCGGTGCGGGAGGAACTGCGCCTGCGCCACCGCTATCTGGATCTGCGCCGCGAGCGCATGAACAGCAACCTGCGCCTGCGCGCCCAGACCATCCAGGCGGCCCGCCGCTTCCTCGAGGCCGAGAACTTCATCGAGGTGGAAACCCCCGTGCTCACCCGTTCCACCCCCGAAGGCGCCCGCGACTACCTGGTGCCCAGCCGGGTGTGTGGCGGGGAGTGGTTCGCTCTGCCCCAGTCGCCCCAGCTGTTTAAGCAGCTGCTGATGGTGGGCGGCATCGAGCGCTACTACCAGGTGGCCCGCTGCTTCCGCGACGAAGACCTGCGCGCCGACCGCCAGCCGGAGTTCACCCAGCTGGACATGGAGATGAGCTTCATGGAGCAGGAGCAGATCCTGCAGCTCAACGAACGGTTGATCACCACCATCTGGCGCGCTGTGAAGGGCATCGAGCTGCCCAGCCCCTTCCCCCGGCTCACCTGGCACGAGGCGATGGACCGCTACGGCACCGACCGGCCCGACACCCGCTACGGCCTGGAGCTCACCGACGTGAGCGACATCGTGGCCAGCAGCGGCTTCAAGGTGTTCTCCGGCGCGGTGGCCGCTGGCGGTTCGGTGAAGTGCATCGCGATCCCCGGTGGCAACGAGGCGATCAGCAACGTGCGCATCAAGCCCGGCGGCGACGTCTTCTCTGAAGCCACCACCGCTGGCGCCGGGGGCCTCGCCTTCATCCGCGTGCGGGAGGGCGGTGAGATCGACAGCATCGGCGCCATCAAGGACAACCTGAGCGCCGAGGGCAAGGCCGAGCTGCTGCGCCGCACCGGCGCGGAGCCCGGCACCCTGCTGCTGTTCGGCGCCGGCGACACCGCCACGGTGAACAAGGCGCTCGACCGGGTGCGCCAGTTCCTGGCCCGCGAGCTGGCTCTGGTGCCCGCCAGCGGCGCCGGTGGCGCCTGGAACTTCCTCTGGGTGGTGGATTTTCCGATGTTCGAGTTCAACGCCGAGGAGAACCGCCTGGAGGCCCTGCACCACCCCTTCTGCGCGCCCAATGCCGCCGATCTCGGCGTCGATCCGGCTGCCTGGCCCACCACCCTGCCCACCGCCCGCGCCCAGGCCTACGACCTGGTGCTCAACGGTCTGGAGCTGGGCGGTGGTTCGCTGCGCATTCACGATGCCGCCCTGCAGAAGCAGGTGTTGCAGACGATCGGCCTGCCGCTGGAAGAAGCCGAGCGGCAGTTCGGCTTCCTGATCGAAGCGCTCGACATGGGTGCCCCGCCCCACGGCGGCATCGCCTTCGGCCTCGATCGCATGGTGATGCTGCTGGCCGGCGAGGAGTCGATCCGCGACACGATCGCCTTCCCCAAGACGCAGCAGGCCCGCTGCCTGCTCACCCAGGCTCCGGCCGATGTGTCGCCCCGGCAGCTGGAGGATCTGCATGTGGCCAGCACCTGGGTGGAAGAGGAGGGCTGAGGGACAGGAGACTTGTAACAACCCCAACGGACCTTCCAGGCTCGGCCACGCTGCCCTGGCCTGGTCAGCTTGGGCTATCAAGTTGATGGTGCGGCACCCCCCGGTGCCCCCTGCAGCCGAAGGCTCAACCCGCGGCTTGCCGCTCAAGTCGACGAAGTTGTCGGCGGGTCTGCCAGAGCCATCGGGCCCACAGGATGCCATCGCGGCTCTTCCAGGCACGTTCGCGCAGCGGAAAGGGAAGCCACCCCAGCGTGGCCACATTGCGGACATGGCGGCGCACACGGGCCCGGTCCGCGCCCCAGACCACCTGCCACCACAACCGTGTGATCAATGAGAACGACGAGTTCTCATTGACGATGAGTTGATCACAACTCGCCAGCAGGCGCATGTCCACCAGTGCGGCGCGTGCCATTGCCAGGCGATCCGGGCAGGCTGCAAGAGGTTGATGAAGAGGCCCGGATTCCGGCAACCACTTCGGGGCGGTCAGCACCTCTCCGTAGCGGCTCTGGAAATCATCGAGAACAGCTCTGGAATCTGTCGCTAGAAAAAGCACCGCATCGGGATGACGCTGGCGCAACTCAGCAACGCGATGCCTGAGGCGACGAAGGTTTGTGGTGCGGTCAGAGTGGCGAACGTGAACGCCGATCTTCGGCCGATCGGGCCAGCCGTTCTGCACCTCGGCGCAACTAGCCAGTATGTCCGGATGAACATCCAGTTCCTCCTTCAGCAGGCGGGCGAGGAGTTGATCGTCGGCAAGAGCATCCCAAGGCCGCCAGGGACCGTGAAAGTGCCGCCGCATCGGACCGATCCTGGCAATTGACGGCCACATCACCAGAACGTGTTCCTGGCAATGCAGACATCGGGGATCAAAGGAGTAGAGCTCGCCCTGAATGGGCATCCCGATCCACCCTTCACTCCTATCAGTCGCGCCATTTCGGTGGCGCTGAGGCCTGGGCCCTGTGTCCACATCCAGGGATGGATGGAATTTGATTGCAGATCATCAACCAGAGGGCTTGCCGAGCGGCAGCTGAACAGAAGTGGGAACGAATTAACACCAGAATCTGCATACATGCCATCCCGCCAGTCAACCAGAAGATGGCGATTGGCCAGCCTGGAATAGAGAATAGCCGTCAGCAAGGCAAGAATACGATTTCCCAAGCCGGCATAGCCCTTGAGAAGGGCGATGCCGCTCTTACTGGTTGCCATGGGGCTCTCAACTTCAATCCCGGCCTACTCTGGCCTGTTATTAAATTATCATACGCATACCATGCAGGATTGACAATGTACAAGCGGTCGATTGCTGCTTTCATTCGCCTGCTTGGTCCCTACGGGGCCTTCCCAACCCGCCGCACGGTTGAGCCCGATCTGAGGGCGATGATGCGGCGGCTGCACCCCGTGAACAGTGGCGCCGGATTCCTCCTGCTGGTCAGCTGGCGTGGGCACAGATTCCAGCTTTGAAGCGGCTTGCGCTGACCGCGGCATGGAGGTGCTTCTGACGGATGGCTCCGTGGATGGGCCAGCCCAGGCACACCCCTTCTTCGCTTCACGCGTGCATTCCTTGGATCATCCGAAACCGGTCCATGCAAAACACTGGCTTCCTGGATGGCTTCTGCTCGGCAAAATCATCCTCAGGATCAGTTGCTCAAGCTGGATATCGAGAGTGCTGAATACGAAGTTCTCCTCGCAGCCCCGCCGGAGTTGTTGTCACGCTGCCGGGTCATCATCGTTGAGTTCCATCAGCTTGACCCCCTCTGGAGTGCTCCGTTCTTCCGCCTGGCATCGGCGGCCATCCATAAACTGCTGCACAGCCATGCCTGTGTGCATATCCATCCCAACAATCACGATGGCGTGCTGCGGTACCGCCGGATTGATCTGCCGCCCACCATGGAATTCACCTTCCTGCGCCGCGACCGACTCCCCCCTTCACCCCAGTGGCGCACCGTCTTTCCCCACCCGCTGGATCGCGACAACGCAGCTGGCCCCCCTCTGGTGCTGCCGCCGTGCTGGTACCGATCAAGTTCAGAGCGTGGATCCAGCCACCCCTCATTGCTTGAGAAGCCCCGGAGCAGGGCCTGAATGGAGAGGTCCTTACTGCAATCAGGCTGGCGGCTCATCTGGGCAGGGAGCTGTGGCGCCGCCGCCGATCGACGTGAAGCGGGATGAAAGCGGACCTGGCGCCGATCCACAGCGCTTGGATGTGAACTAGACATGAAGAGTCAGCCTGAAGTCAGAACGGACACGCCATGGCCGTCACCGCTCCTCCGATCGACATCGGCATTCCCGAAAGCCAGCGGCAGCAGATCGCCGCCGGGCTCGGCAACGTGCTGGCCGACTCCTACGTGTTGTATGCCAAGACCCACGGCTTCCACTGGAACGTCACCGGGCCGATGTTCAACACGCTCCACCTGATGTTCATGGACCAGTACACCGAGCTGTGGACGGCCCTTGACCTGATCGCCGAGCGGATCCGCGCCCTCGGGTTCCCCGCCCCCTATGGCGGCGCCACCTACGCGGGCCTCTCCTCGATCCCCGAAACCGAAGGCGTGCCCGCTGCCCTCGCCATGGTGCGTGAGCTGGTGGAAGGCCACGAAGCGGTGGCCCGCACGATTCGCACGGTGTTCACCCTGGCCGATGAGGCCAATGACCAACCCACCGCCGATCTGCTCACCCAGCGTCTGCAGATCCACGAAAAAACGGCGTGGATGCTGCGCAGCCTGCTGGAGGCCTGAGTCTCGCGGTGGTGGCTTCGGCCGTTGCGCCCGCTGCGCGGGCAACACGGCCTGCGCCACCACCGCGAGACTCAGGCGATAGGGGGGGCAAGCTCCCCGCAGGGGGGCGAGGCTTTGGTGGTGGTGGTGGCGGTGGCGGTTCGGCGGGTCTGGTGGCGGGGGCTTCGGTGCGGGCGGTGGGCGCTCGATAGATTGGAACGTCCGCCAGTGTCTGCCCTGCCCCATGGCGAAGTTTGTGTTCGTGACCGGCGGGGTGGTGTCGAGCATCGGCAAGGGAATCGTGGCGGCCAGCCTCGGGCGACTGCTCAAATCACGCGGTTACAGCGTTTCGATCCTCAAGCTCGACCCCTATCTGAATGTGGACCCGGGCACGATGAGCCCGTACCAGCACGGTGAAGTATTCGTCACCCAGGACGGCGCTGAGACCGACCTCGACCTGGGCCACTACGAGCGCTTCACCGACACCGCCATGTCGCGCCTCAACAGCGTGACCACCGGCTCCATCTATCAGGCGGTGATCAACAAGGAGCGCCGCGGCGACTACCAAGGTGGCACTGTCCAGGTGATTCCCCACATCACCCGGGAGATCCGCGAACGCATCCACCGCTTGGCCGCCGACAGCGGCGTGGATGTGGTGATCACCGAGATCGGCGGCACGGTGGGCGACATCGAATCGCTGCCCTTTCTGGAGGCCATCCGCGAGTTCCGCGGTGACGTCGGCCGCCATGACCTGGCCTACGTGCACGTCACCCTCTTGCCTTACATCGGCACCTCCGGCGAGATCAAGACCAAGCCCACCCAGCACTCGGTGAAGGAGCTGCGCTCGATCGGCATCCAGCCCGATCTGCTGGTTTGCCGCAGCGACCGGCCGATCACCGAGGAGCTCAAGGCCAAGATCGGCGGCTTCTGTGGTGTGTCCACCCACGCGGTGATCGAAGCCCTCGATGCCGACAGCATCTACGCGGTGCCGCTGGCGATGGAGCGTGAAGGGCTCTGCCGCGAAGTGCTCAATGTGCTCGGCCTCGACGACCACAGCAGCGACATGGCCCGCTGGGAGGAGCTGGTGCGCAAGCTGCGCAACCCCGGCCCGCCGGTGAAGGTGGCCCTGGTGGGCAAGTACGTGCAGCTCAACGATGCCTACCTCTCGGTGGTAGAGGCGCTGCGCCACGCCTGCCTGGAGCAGGACGCCTCGCTCGATCTGCATTGGGTGAGCGCCGAGCAGATCGAAATCGAAGGGGCCGATGCCCTGCTGCAGGGCATGGATGCGGTGGTGGTGCCGGGTGGTTTCGGCAATCGCGGCGTCGACGGCAAGGTGGCTGCGATCCGCTGGGCGCGGGAGCAGCAGGTGCCGTTCCTGGGGCTCTGCCTGGGCATGCAGTGCGCCGTGATCGAGTGGGCGCGGCACCTGGCAGGCCTCGATGGGGCCACCAGCGCTGAGATCGATGCCGATGCCACCCATCTCGTCATCCACCTGCTGCCCGAACAGCAGGACGTGGTTGACCTGGGCGGCACGATGCGCCTCGGCGTTTACCCCTGCCGCCTGCAGCCCGGCACCATGGCCGATCAGCTCTACGGCGAAGCGGTGGTGTACGAGCGGCACCGCCACCGCTACGAGTTCAACAACGCCTACCGCAACCAGTTCCTGGAATCCGGTTTCCGCATCAGCGGCACCTCGCCCGATGGCCGCCTGGTGGAGCTGATCGAGCTGGAGGGCCACCCCTTCTTCACCGCCTGCCAGTTCCACCCTGAGTTCCTCTCCCGGCCCGGCCGCCCCCACCCGCTCTTCCGCGGCCTGGTCGAGGCGGCCCAGCTGCGCCATGCCGCCGGCAGCGCCAGCGAGGCGGCGGCGAGCAAGGCGGCCCTTGCCGGCCTGGGGCAGCCCCAGCCAGGCCCAGTCGCCGGCCTGCCCGTTTCCCCTTGAGCGCGTCCCCTTGAGCCTTTCCCCTTGAGCGTTGCCGTGCCCATGGCCGCTGCCCCGCTGGGGGCGGGGGCTGCTGCCCTGCCGGTGGTGGAAACCTTCCACTCGATTCAGGGGGAAGGCAGCCACGCCGGCCGCAGCGCCTTCTTTCTGCGGCTGGCGGGCTGCACGGTTGGCTGCCCCTGGTGCGACACCAAGGGCTCCTGGTCACAGCAGGCCCATCCGCTGCTCCCCCTGGAGGCGCTGGCGGCGGAGCTGGTGGCGGCGGCGGCGGCCGGAGCGGCCTTCGTGGTGATCACCGGCGGGGAGCCGCTGCACCACAACCTCACCGCCCTGTGCGCCCAGCTGCGCGGCGCCCTGGATCCGCCCCTGCCCCTGCACCTGGAAACCAGCGGCGTCGATTGCCTCAGTGGCCGCTTCGACTGGATCACCCTCTCGCCCAAACGCCATCGGCCGCCGCGGCAGGAGCTGCTCAGCTGCTGCGATGAGCTCAAGGTGGTGGTGCACGAGCCCGCCGATCTCGCCTTCGCCACCGCCATGGCCGCGGCGGCCCGGCAGGAGCGCCCCACGGCCCCTCTCCAGCTGCTGCTTCAACCGGGTTGGCAGAGCAGCGAGGGGCGGGAGTTGGCCGTGGAGTTCGTGCGTGCCCGCCCCGACTGGCGGCTCAGCCTGCAGAGCCACAAGTGGCTGGGGGTGCGCTGAGCGGCGATCCCGCAAACTGTCCCCAGACCTGGACATGGGCGTGGAGAAACTGCAGAGCCTGCGCGGCATGGTGGATCTGCTGCCGGCGCAGCTGCCGGCCTGGCAGCACGTGGAAGCTGTGGCCCGCGATCACTTCCGCCGCGCCGGGCTGAACGAGATCCGTACGCCGCTGCTGGAGGTCACCGAGCTGTTCGCCAGGGGCATCGGCGAGGCCACCGATGTGGTGGGCAAGGAGATGTACAGCTTCGAAGACCGGTCCCAGCGCCGCTGCACGTTGCGGCCGGAAGGCACCGCTTCGGTGGTGCGGGCGGTGCTGGAGCACGGCTTGCTCAGCCAGGGCCCGCAGCGGCTCTGGTACGGCGGCCCGATGTTCCGCTACGAACGGCCCCAGGCGGGCCGTCAGCGCCAGTTCCACCAGATCGGTCTGGAGTTCCTCGGTGCCGCTGATCCCCGCAGCGATGCCGAAGCGATTGCGATCGCCTGGGATCTGCTCACCGCCCTGGGCGCTAGCGGCCTGGCGTTGGAGCTCAACTCGCTGGGCGATGCCAACGACCGGGCGGCGTACCGGCAGGCGCTGGTGGGCTGGCTGGAGCAGCGGCGCGAGCAGCTCGATCCGGAGGCGTGCGAGCGCATCGCCACCAACCCGCTGCGCATCCTCGACAGCAAGAACCCCGCCACCCAGGCCGTGCTGGCAGAGGCGCCGCTGCTGATCGACCACCTGAGCGCGGCGAGCCGCCAGCGCTTTGAGCAGGTGCGTCAGCTGCTCGATCGCCTCGCGATTCCTTACCAGCTCAACCCCCGCCTGGTGCGCGGGCTCGACTACTACGCCCACACCGCGTTCGAAATCACCAGCGATCAGCTGGGCGCCCAGGCCACTGTCTGCGGGGGTGGCCGCTACGACGGGCTGGTGGAGCAGCTGGGCGGGCCTCCCACAGCGGCGATCGGCTGGGCGATCGGCCTGGAGCGGCTGATCGTGCTGCTGGAGCGTGCCGGTGCGGCCGGCGCAGCGGTGGCGGTGCCAGCGGTTTATGTGGTGAGCCGTGGGCCCCTGGCGGAAGCGATGGCGCTCGATCTCGCCATGCAGCTGCGGCGCCGGGGCCAGGCGGCGGAGCTGGATCTCTCCGGCGCTGCCTTCTCGCGCCAGCTCAAGCGCGCTGACCGCTCCGGCGCCCCCTGGGCGGTGGTGATCGGCGAGAGCGAAGCGGAGCAGGGCGTGGTGCTGCTCAAGGATCTGCTGGGTGGTGGCGCCGAGCAACGGCTCAGTCCGCCGGCCGTGCTCGCGCACCTGACCGGATCAGCAAGCTGACCGCGCACGGGACATTTCGTCGCCATACATGGATAATGTCTGGATCTCTATAATGGATTGAAGGTGGGACTTTGCTCGTAGTTCATCCGCGCGAGGTTCGCTCGATCTGCTGCATCGGCGCTGGCTATGTCGGCGGGCCGACGATGGCGGTGATCGCCGATCGTTGCCCGCACATCCAGGTGACCCTTGTGGATCTCAACGCCGCCAGGATCGCCGCCTGGAACGATCCGGATCTCGCCAACCTGCCTGTCTATGAGCCCGGCCTTGGAGAGGTGGTGGGGCGCTGCCGCGGCCGCAACCTGCACTTCACCACCGAGGTGGATGCCGCCATCGCCAGGGCCGACATGGTGTTCCTCTCGGTGAACACTCCCACCAAGACCCGCGGCCTGGGCGCCGGGCAGGCCTCCGACCTGCGCTGGATCGAAGCCTCGGCGCGTCAGGTGGCGGCGCAGGCCACGGGCCACACGATCGTGGTGGAGAAGAGCACCCTGCCGGTGCGCACCGCCGAAACGATCAAACAGATCCTGGTTGGGTCCCAGCGGCTTGCCGGCGGTGCCAATGGTGCGGGCGGCGCCCGTTGCCCTGAAGGCGAGCCCGGCGGGCCGCCAGCAAAAACCTTCTCGGTGCTCTCCAACCCCGAATTCCTGGCGGAGGGCACCGCCATCCGCGATCTTGAGCACCCTGATCGGGTGCTGATCGGTGGCGAAGATCCCGAGGCGATCGCGGCGCTTTCGGCCATCTACGGCCACTGGGTGGATCCGGAGCGCATCCTGCACACCAATCTCTGGAGCAGCGAGCTCTCCAAGCTCACCGCCAACGCGTTTCTTGCCCAGCGCATCTCCTCAATCAACGCCGTGGGTGCGTTGTGCGAGGCCACCGGCGCAGACATCACCGAAGTGGCACAGGCAATCGGCACCGATTCGCGTATCGGGCCGAAGTTTCTCGCGGCGGGTCCCGGTTTCGGCGGCAGCTGCTTCCAGAAGGACATTCTCAACCTCGTCTACCTCTGCCGCCATTACGGCCTTGACGCCGCCGCCACCTACTGGGAGCAGGTGGTGGCCTTCAACAGCTGGCAGCAACAGCGCATCGCCCGCCTGGTGGTGAGTCGCCTGTTCGGCACCGTGAGCGGCAAGCGCCTGGCGGTGCTCGGTTTCGCCTTCAAGGCCGACACCAACGACACACGGGAGTCGCCGGCGATTGCGATCTGCCGTGATCTGCTCGAGGAGGGCGCCCATCTGGTGATTCACGACCAGAAAGTGGCCACCAGCCAGATCACCGCAGACCTGGGCCGCCCCCCCGATGGCAGCGATCGCGGCTTCACTGAAGACGGCAGCTGGCAGCAGGTGGACACCCCGCTGGAGGCAGTGACGGGCGCCGATGCGGTGATCGTGCTCACTGAATGGGCCGCCTACCGCACGCTCGACTGGCCGGCGATCGCCTCAGCGATGCGGCGGCCGGCCTGGCTGTTCGACGTGCGTGACATCACTGACACGGCGGCAGCACGACAAGCTGGCCTGCAGGTCTGGTCTGTGGGGAAAGGCTGAGTGACGACACCGATGG
>CALFOF010000293.1 GCA_937919075.1 uncultured Cyanobium sp.
CTAGACGATGAGCATCAAAACAGTGAGCGCTGGACTCAGCCTTTCACGCCATCGCCGCTGGAACTGGGCAGGATGTAACGCTGAAGGGCGATGAACAGCACCAGCACCGGCAGGATCGACACCACCGATCCAGCCGCCACCAGCCGCCAGTCGAGGGAGAAGCTGCTGGCGAGCTGTTGCAATCCGAGCGGAAGGGTATAGAGATCTGGGTCGTCCAGAATGATCAGGGGCCAGAGAAAATCACTCCAGGTGCCGATGAACACGAACATCGCCAAGGTGATCAGATCGGCCCGTGCTGCGGGAATCATCACGTTCCACCATTCGCCCAATGGCGTGCAGCCATCGATGCGGGCGGCCTCCTCCAGCTCCACGGGCACGCCGATGAAGCTCTGCCGCAGCAGAAAGATGCCGAAGGCGGTGGCAGCCTGGGGAATGATCAGCGCCAGCAGGGTGTTGCGCAGGCCCAGCTGCACCATCAACAGATAGAGCGGAATCATCACCACCTGGAACGGAATCAGGATCGTGGCCACCACCAGCGCCAGCACCAGGCCCCGGCCGGCGAAGCGCATCCGCGCCAGCGGGTAGGCCGCCAGGGAACAGAACAGCAGGTTGCCCACCACCGCCAGCAGGCTCACCACTGCGCTGTTGAACAGATAGAGGCCGAGCGGATGGTCGGCGAACAGTCGCCCGTACGCCGCCAGGCTGGGTTGCGCTGGAACCAATGACGGCGGCGAGGCGAAAATGTCTTCGGCCGGGCCTTTCAAGGAGGTGCTCACCAGCCAGAGCAGGGGCACCAGCACCATCAGGGCCACCAGCAGCAGCAGCCCCAGTTGCAGGGCCGGCAACCATGGCAGCCCTGCGCTTCGCTGGATCTGTTGCCGGCGGGAGGTGCGGCTCACAGGCGGGGGCGTTCTGCCACCGGCAGCGGCGCGCGCTGCGGATGCAGAGGCAGCCGTTCGGTGCCCTGCACCAGCCGGTTGAGTGCATGGATGAAGGCCTGGGCGGCGGCCACCACGATGTCGGTGTCAGCGGCGTGCCCGGAGTAGAGCACCCCTTGATGGCGCAGGCGGATGGTGACCTCCCCCATCGCATCGATGCCCTCGGTGACCGACTTGACGCTGAACTCCACCAGCTCGTTGGGGACCCGCGCCAGCGCGTTGAGCGCCTGGCAGACCGCGTCCACCGGGCCGGTGCCGATGGCGGCGCCGGTGAGCTCGGCGCCATCGGCTGTCATCAGGGTGACGGTGGCGGTGGGCTGCAGGTGGGTGCCGGTGCTCACCTGCACCAGCTTCAAGGTGTATTGAGCATCGGGTTGCTGGGCTTGCTCGCTGACGATCGCTTCAAGGTCACGGTCGGTGATCTCGCGCTTGCGATCGGCCAACTCCTTGAAGCGGGCGAAGGCGTCGTCGAGGTCTTCACGTTCGAGGCCATAGCCCAGCTCCTCCAGCCGGGCGCGGAAGGCACTGCGGCCGCTCAGCTTGCCCAGCGACAACCGGGTGCTGCTCAGACCGATCGTGCGGGCGTCGATGATTTCGTAGGTGAGGCGGTTCTTGAGCACGCCGTCCTGGTGGATGCCGGATTCGTGCGCGAAGGCATTGGCGCCCACGATCGCCTTGTTGGGTTGCACCGCCATGCCGGTGAGGTTGGACACCAGCCGGGAGGTCTTGGCGATCTCCTCGGTGCGCACGCCGGTGAGCGGCTCGATGCCGGCAGCGTCGCGGCCAAGGAAGGGGTTGAAGTAGGCGCGGCGCACATGCAGCGCCATCACCAGCTCCTCCAGTGAGGCGTTGCCGGCCCGTTCGCCGATGCCATTGATGGTGCATTCGAGCTGGCGGGCGCCGTTCTTGACCGCTTCGAGGAAGTTGGCCACCGCCAGCCCCAGATCGTTGTGGCCGTGCACGGAGATCACCGCCTGGTCGATGTTGGGCACATGGCGATCGATGCCGGCGATCAGGGCGCCGAATTCAGCCGGGGTGGCATAGCCCACGGTGTCGGGGATGTTGATCGTGGTGGCCCCGGCGGCGATGGCAGCCTCGATCACTTCGTAGAGGAAGTCCGGGTCGCTGCGGCCGGCGTCTTCGCAGGAGAACTCCACGTCCTCCACCAGGGAGCGGGCGTAGGCCACCATCTCGGCGGCGATCTGCACCACCTCGGGCCGGCTTTTGCGCAGCTTGTGCTCCAGGTGGATGTCGCTGGTGGCGATGAAGGTGTGAATCCGCCGCCGCGCCGCCGGGGCCACGGCATCGGCGCAGGCCTTGATGTCGCCCCGGGTGGCCCGGGCCAACCCGCAGATCACCGGGCCATCGACGGTGCCCACGGTTTCGGCGATGCGGTGCACGGCGTTGAAATCGCCGGTGCTGGCGAAGGGAAAGCCCGCCTCGATGATGTCGACCCTCAGGCGCGCCAGCTGCTGGGCGATCGCCACCTTTTCCTCGAGGTTGAGGCTGGCCCCCGGTGACTGCTCACCATCCCGCAGGGTGGTGTCAAAAATCAGAACCCGGCCGGGATCCTTGGCCATGGCCGCTGCAGGTCGAAATGAGTACGTGTTAGAGGCGATCCTAGACCGAGGGTCCGATCACCACTTCTCGGGGTGAGTGCTCGAAGGAAGCCACTTCCGGGCGGATCACCTGGTGCCGCAATGGTTCCGGCCGCGGCAGGGCCTCCGGCGTGCTGCGCTGGAACACCGGCGCCTGGACAGCCTCCATCCTCTCGAGCTGGGCCTTGAGCTTGCCCAGGTCGATGAAGCGATCCACCGCATTGCGCAGCTCGCGCGGCACCATGCCGTCAGCGTTGATCAAGGTGATCTTCAGGCCCTGAGCCCGGAGCATCTCCACCAGCCGTTCTAGGTCGCGGCTGCCGCTCATCAGCCACAGTTCATCGGTGCGGTGGGCCACGGCCATCAGGTCGAGGCAGATTTCCACATCAAGATTGGCGCGGGCAAACTGGCGCTGGTCAGGGTCGGTGCCGAACTCCCGCAGCGGTTTGGTGCGCACGGTGAAGCCCAGGCTGGTGAGCGCGTCCCGGAACGGGCGCTGATCGGTGGGATCCTTCAGCCCCGTGTACCAAAAGGCACTGCCCAGATCACTCACCCCTTCCGACGCCAGCTCCAGCAGGCGGCGTGGATCGAAGAACCAGCCGAGCTTCTGCTGGGCGTAGAACATGCCGTGCCCGTCAACTGCCAGACAGCGACGCATCTCTCGTTTCGTTAAACAAAAACTGTAGAGACCACCCTCTGCTTCCGGTGTCCCCCCTAATCCTTGCCTGCGGAGCCCGTCAGATCGGTCGCCTGCAGCCCGCGGCACTCCTGGGCTGCGGATCGATTTCATGGCGAAGCTCACGGCGGAGAGCGTGGCGGTGGAACCGTCCCCGTACACTCCCGTGAACGGCTGGAATGGCAATGGCCACAGGCGAACTGGCCCTGGTCCTCCATGCCCACCTCCCCTACGTCCGCAGCAGCCAGCCTGGCTCGCTGGAGGAAGATTGGTTCTTCCAGGCGCTGTTGGAGAGCTACCTGCCGCTGCTCGAGTTGCTCGAGGCTGCTGCAGCGGATCCCGCCCAGGCCCCGCGTCTCACCCTCGGCCTTTCCCCCACCCTGCTGTCGCTGCTGAGCGCGCCTGATCTGCAGGCCCGTTTTCCGGCCTGGCTCAATCAGCGCCTTGAGTTGCTGCCCCTGGCGCCGCCACCACACCTTGAGGCGGCTGAGGCACTGGAGGCCCGCCTCACCCATATCCGCCAGCAATGGCATGGCTGCGGCGGTGATCTGCTGTCCCGTTTCCAGCGGCTGTGGCAGCTCGGTGTGGTCGACCTGCTCACCTGCGCCGCCACCCATGGCTACCTGCCGCTGCTGCGGGCCACCCCCGAGGCGGTGCGGGCCCAGCTGCTCACCGCCATTCGGGAACATGAGCGGCTGCTGGGCGCGCGTCCGCAGGGGATCTGGCTGCCGGAGTGCGCCTATTTCGAAGGCCTCGACCAGCAGCTGGTGGCCTGCGGCCTGCGCTATGCGGTGCTGGATGCCCACGGGCTGCTGCACGCCCTGCCCCGGCCGCGCTATGGCGTCTATGCGCCGATCTGTTCGCCCGCCGGCGTGGCCTTCTTCGCCCGTGATGGGGCCTCCACCCTGCCGGTATGGTCGGCCTCGGAGGGCTACCCGGGCGATGGCGCCTACCGGGAATTCCATCGGGATCTGGGCTGGGATCTTTCCAGCGAAGCCCTCACGGCGGTGGGGATCGAGAGTCCCCGGCCGCTCGGCCTCAAGCTGCACCGGGTGTCAGCCCGGGGCACGCCATTGGAGCGGAAGCTGCCCTATCTGCCGGGGCCGGCTGAGCAGCGGGCCGCTGAGCACGCTGCCACCTATCTGCGCGGGCGCGCCGTTGAGCTGGAGGGTCTGGGCCGGGCCATGGACCGGCCGCCGCTGCTGGTGGCCCCATTCGATGCGGAGCTGTTCGGCCATTGGTGGTACGAGGGGCCCCACTTCCTGGCCCAGCTGTTCCAGCAGGCGCCTGCCGTTGGCGTCGGGTTCACCACCCTGCGCGATGTGCTGCGCCGCGGCGAAACACTGCAGATCTGCCGGCCCTCTCCCTCCAGCTGGGGACAGGGGGGCTACCACCACTACTGGCTCAACGAGAGCAATGCCTGGGTGGTGCCGGAGTGGAACCGGGCCTCGGCCGCCATGGTGGAGCGGGTGAACCGGGGGGTGGGCAGTGCCTCCCAGCTTCAGCGCCTCAATCAGGCGGGCCGGGAACTGCTGCTGGCGCAATCCTCTGACTGGAGCTTCATTCTCAGGGCCGGCACCACCACCGATCTGGCTAAGGAACGGATCCGCACGCACCTCGATCGCTTCTGGCGCCTGCTGGCGGCGATCGACAGCGGCAACGATCCCCCTGGCGGCTGGCTGGCGGCGGTGGAACGGGAAGATCCGCTGTTTCCGCTCATCAATGCCGCCGACTGGGCCACGCGGCCGCCGGCTTAGCCGGGCCGCGGTCCCGTGCTCGAATCAGAGCGGAGCCGTCCCGATCTGGGTGGAGTTTGGCCATGTTTCAGCACCTGCTCGTTCCAACCGACGGCTCCCAGCTTTCGCTGGCCGCCGCTGCCGCCGCCTGCCGCTTTGCCCGTGAGGCCGGCGCCAGGATCACTGTTCTCAATGTGCGGGCCCATGCACCGCTGGGGCTCTATTACGGCTCAGGTGAATGGATCCAGCCCAGCACTTTGCAGGAAATCGAAGAGGTGGGCAAGGAAGCCTCCCAGCGGGCCTTGGCGGAGGTGCTGAGTCTCGCCAAAGAGGCCGGTGTGGAGGCGGCGAGCGAGAGCGTGGTCAACGATTCGCCGTCGGAGGCGATCCTGGCGGCGGCGGAGCGCCACGGCTGCGACCTGATCTTCATGGCCTCCCACGGGCGGCGTGGCCTCACCGGCCTGCTGCTCGGCAGCCAGACGCAGCGCGTGCTCGCCCAGTCCAAGCAGCCGGTGCTGGTGTTCCGCTGATCCAGGCAGTGCGTGGTCCTGGGCCGAGGGGGTCAGGCGCAGGCGTCAGCCCGCCAGGGCTCGCCAGGCCAGGGCCAGTTCCTTGCCCTGCGGCAGCATCAGGCCGAGCCGCACATCGCTGGGGGCCTGGCCGAACAGGCCCAGCATCGCCTGCACCAGCTGCGGCACGGTGAGGGTGTTGGCCAGAAAGCCGGTCCACTGCGGTTTGGGCAGATGGAAGAAGGTGTCAAAGAAGTGGCAGAGCTCCGCGTGCGAGAAGCGCATCAGTTTTTCGAGGCCGAAGCGGTAGATCGCCTGCTTGCGAACCAGCTCGGCAGACCAGAGCGTTTGCCAGGCCTGCTGCGCCACTTCTGGTGAGGAAGCGCTCGCGCTGGCCAGGCCGGCGGCAATCGCCGCCGCCAGGCCGGGGGCGCGGCGCAGCAACCCGCCCACCATGTAGCCCGAGGCGGGGTGCACCATGCTGGCGGCGCCACCGAAGCCCACCACCTGCTGGGTCAGATCCGGCAGCGGCAGGGTCATCGGGAACCGGCAGCGCTCCGTTTCTCGCACCTGCTCGACGCGGATGCCCCGGTGGGCCAGCCGTTGGTACAGACGCCTCTCCAACAAGCCGAAGGAGAGCGGCGGGGCGAGGGCGAGGGAGGTTTCCTCCACGAAGAATTCCCCCTGCCCCAGATCCATGGCGTAGAGGAAGGTGGGGGGCTCCAGCCGTTCGTCGGCGCTGAGGTGATCGTTGCGGTAGTCCATCAGCACACACTTACCTTCCGCAACGGGAGCGGCGGAGAAGCGGCCCACGAGGCCGAAGGCGGCCTGCTGGGCGATCGGGCCGCGCTCGGGGCGGCGGATGAACACCGGGTCATGGCCACTGGCATCGACCACCAATCGCGCCGTCAGGCTGGTGCCTTCGTCGGTGGTGACCACCGAGCCGTGGGGGTCGTGGTGGATCGCCGCCGCCTGGCCGCGATGCCAGCGGAGCTGCCCGGCGCAGCCATCGAGCCAGTGCTGCTGCAGCCGCTGGCGATCGAACAGTCCGTAATCGTGCTGCAAGGCCAGTGGGCCCGCGCCGAAATCGGCCACACAATCCGACCAGCGATGGCCGAGCAGATCGGCGAGGCCGAGCGCGTCAAGTTCACGGCCCCAGATGCCGAAGGTGTTCTGCCAGGGGCTGAGGGGATCGGTGGCGGCCAGGGCCTCCACCTGCAGCCCGTGGCGGCACAGTTCAGAACCGATGGCCAGAGCGGCCGGTCCGGCGCCGATCAGCAGGACATCGGCGCTCAGCTGTCTTCCTCGCTGGTGAGGTCAGCCGCTTCGCTGGCGGCTTCCGCTGTTGCGGCGGGGAGCGCCATGGTTTCGGCAGGAAGCGCCATGGTTTCGCTGTCGAGCTCCGGCGTTTCAGTGTCGTCGTCTTCGGCGGCGGCCGGCGGAATCAGCACCACTTCGGTGAGCCGGTCGCCAGTATCAAGCCGCTGCAGCTTCACCCCCGTGGCCGCCCGCGATTGCTGGGGAATGGCGTCGGAGGGCATCCGCACGATCACCCCTTTCTCGCTGACCAGCATCAGCTCCTCGCCGGAGCCGAGCACCTTGAGGCCCACCAGGACGTCGCCAGCGCGGCGGAACTTGATCGCGCGCAGGCCCAGACCGGCGCGGCGCTGCAGGCGGAACTGGTTCACCGGCACCCGTTTGCCCAGGCCACTGGCGGAAGCCACCAGCACCCAGGGCCCCTCACTCACCGCCACCTCGGCGTCGGCATCCCCATCGGTCTCCTCGCCGTCCTCCTCGGGGCTGCTGCTGGCGATGCGATCGGCCAGCTCGGCAGGAAGCACGTCCATGCTCACCAGTTGATCGCCGGTGCGCAGTGCCATCGCCCGCACGCCGCGGGCGGTGCGGCCCAAGGGGCGCAACTCCCCATCGGTAAGACGGAAGTGGATGGTCATGCCTTTGAGCGAACCGATCAGCACGCTGTCGCCCGGCAGGGCCAACCGGACCCAGCGCAGGGCATCGCCTTCCTCCAGCCCGATCGCGATCAGGCCGTTCGAGCGGATGTTGGCGAAGGCCGAGAGACGGGTGCGCTTGATGTAGCCACCGCTGGTGAGCATCAGCAGCTGCACGTTGTCTTCGAAGGCGCTCACCGCCAGCAACGTGGTGATCTGCTCCTCCCGCGGAATCGGCAGCAACTGCACCACCGGAGTTCCCTTGGCGGTGCGGCTGCCCACCGGGATGCGATAGGCGGGCACGGCATACACCACGCCTCGGTCGCTGAACAGCAGCAGGGTGTCGTGGTCGTTGCAGCTGATGAACAGCCGCACCGCTTCTTCCCCCTGGCTGCGGGTGCCGGCCTTGCCGCGGGTGCCGCGGCTGGTGGCCTCGAATTCGCTCACCGGCATGCGCTTGAGGTAGCCGTTTTCGGTGAGCAACACCACCGAGCGCTCGTTGGCGATCAGGTCGATGTCTTCAAGGCCGCCTTCAAGATCAAGGATCTCGGTGCGGCGGGGAGAGTCGTAGCGGGCGCGGATCTTGGCAATTTCCTCGCGGATCAGGCCCAGCACCCGCTCACGCCGGCCGAGGATGTCTTTGTAGTCGGCGATCTTGGCCACCAGATCCTCATGCTCGAGCCGGATCTTGTCGGCCTCCAGCGCGGTGAGGCGGCGCAACTGCATCTGCAGGATGGCGTCGGCCTGGATCTCGCTGAGGCCGTGGCGCTCCTGCAGCTGTTGCCGGGCCGTGGCGGTGTCGGCAGCGGCGCGGATCAGCGCGATGATTGGATCAAGCTGCTCAAGCGCCAGCAGCAGGCCCAGCAGGATGTGGTCGCGCTCTTCAGCCTTGCGCAGCAGATAACGGGTGCGCCGCTCGATCGTTACGATGCGGAAATCGAGGAACACCTGCAACATCCGGCGCAGGGTGAGCAGAATCGGCTCCCCATTCACCAACGCCAGCATGTGGGCAGAGAAATTGCACTGCAGCGGCGTGAGCTTGAACAGGTTGTTCAGCACCACCTGCGGATAGGCATCTCGCCTCAGTTCGATCACAATGCGCATGCCATCGCGATCGCTTTCGTCGCGGATGTCGGAAATTCCCTCGAGCTTCTTGTCGTTCACCATCTCGGCGATGCGCTCGATCATCGCCGCCTTGTTGGTTTGATAAGGAAGCTCGGTGATGATCACCGCATCCCGATCCGGCCGGCCGGTAACTTCCAGCGTTTCGATCGACGCCACACCACGCATGGTGATCGATCCTCTGCCCGTAAGATAGGTTTCACGGATGCCGCTGCGGCCCAGAATCTGGCCGCCGGTGGGGAAATCCGGGCCGGGAATGATCGCCATCAGCGCTCGATCATCCACCTCAGGATTGTCGATCAGGGTCAGTAGACCGTCGATCAATTCAGTGAGGTTGTGGGGCGGAATGTTGGTGGCCATGCCCACCGCGATCCCTGAAGACCCATTCAACAGCAGGTGCGGCACCCGCGCCGGCATCACGGTGGGTTCCTGCTGCGATCCATCGAAGTTGTCGATGAAATCGACTGTTTCTGCCTCGATGTCTTCCAGCAGGCTGTCGGTGGTGAGGGCCTGCAGCCGCGATTCCGTGTATCGCATGGCCGCCGGAGGGTCGTTGTCGACCGAACCGAAATTGCCGTGCCCATCAATCAGGGGCATGCGCATGGAGAAGTCCTGGGCCATGCGGACCAGGGCGTCGTACACGGCGGTGTCGCCATGGGGGTGGTACTTGCCGAGCACTTCGCCAACCACACGGGCGCATTTCCGGTAGGGCCTGTCGCTGGTGAGGCCGAGCTCGTACATCGCATAGAGAATGCGCCGATGCACCGGCTTGAGCCCATCGCGGGCGTCGGGCAACGCCCGGCCCACGATCACGCTCATCGCATACTCCAGGTAGGAGCGCGACATTTCGTTTCGAAGGTCGGTTTGGATGATCCGCCCGTCGGACTCGCCGGGTCCTGTTGGGTCTGCCATCACTCACCACTTTATCCGTGACCCACTTTAATCGAGGCTCAGCCGCCTTGTTCGGTTCAGGTCCCCGACGCCCCCTCAGCCCTGATCTGGCCGCCGATGTCCCTGGCCCCCCGCAGCGAAGCCGATCTTCAGCAGCGCCAGCGCAGCGGCACTCTGCGCGTGCTCGCTGCCGCTGATTTCCGGGCGTTGGTGGTGGCCGGCGGCCTGGAAGCGGCCTACGCCGCCACCGACGTGGTGGTGGCGGCCAATGCGGAGTTCACCGATCAGGCCACGCTGCAGCTCAGCCTCGGTCCGGTGGATCCGCCTCTGCGCATCCGTGAGGCTCGGCTCGACGGGGTGCTGGCCCAGGGGGCGGGCGGCATCGCGGGCCTGTGTCTGTCGATTGGCGGCGGGCTGGGCGAGCCGTTGCGCCAGGGGGGCGCCCAGGTGCTGGACGCCCTGCTGGCCGGCCGGGAGGTGGAACTCACGCTCACCGGCGAAGCCACCGCCTCCCACCCGCGCCGGGAGTACCGGGGCCGTCTGTCGCTGGAGCGCCTGGGTGGCGCTCGCCTGCTGCTGCACCGCGCCATCGCTGAAAACGGGGTGGTGGCGGTGAGCAGCGGAGAGGGGGTGGTGCGCAGCCCTTACGGCCCCTTGCTCGGTCCCTACGGCAACGCCCTCTACAGCGGAGCCGGCAGCAGCAGCATCGGTCTCACCATGCCCTCGCTGGCCTGGCTCGGTCCGGGATCGCCCGTGCTGGTGGCGGGGGCGCTGGGCTTGGTGATCGGGGCCGGCCATGGCCACCAGCCCGGCACGCGGCGGCTGCCCAGCGGCCACGCGCGCACTCCCGGGGCGGTCGCAGCCGTAAGCGTCGACCTGCACGGGCTGCGGCCCGACTGGATCCGCGCCTGTTTCTTCGAAGGGCATGGCAGTGCCCTGATGGTGCCGATCGCCGTTCCCGTGCCCCTGTTCAATCTCGCTGTGGCCCGTCAGGCCGCGATCGGCGACGACCAGCTGGAAGCGCCCGTGCTCGATTTCTCGATTCCGCGCCGGAT
Source organism: uncultured Cyanobium sp. (assembly GCA_937919075.1). Lineage (GTDB taxonomy): Bacteria > Cyanobacteriota > Cyanobacteriia > PCC-6307 > Cyanobiaceae > MW101C3. The sequence goes on from CALFOF010000293.1 coordinate 10,475, forward strand.
CCGTCCCGGGTTCGGTTTCGTGCCCTACAGCCAGCTGCTGGCCGGGGTGATCCAGGTGGACGGCCGCCGCATCCCCTGCGCGCCGGCCCACAGCCCCCGCCTGGCCCGGGAGATCGGCGCCTGCTTGATCGAGCAGCTGCGGAAGGGCTGCTTCCCGCTGCGCGGGCCGCTGGAGCCGCTTTCAGCGCGCCAGGGCCTGATCCCCCTGGAGGGTTGATCGGCCCTGTCAGGGGCCGCTGTGCTGGCCTGCTGCAACGGTCTGCCGAAGGGAGGCGCCGGGCTGCCGGAGGCGCCGTAGGCTCCCGTTGCGGTTTTTCTGGCAGTCGATGACCGAGCCTTCCGCTTCCTCCAACTCGCCGTTCCTTCCCGGGGAGCAACCGCCGGCGCCTGAGCCCGCCGGAGAGGTCGCAGTTCCTGAACCCTCCAGCGGCGAGCATGCCGCTGCTGAACCGCCTGCCGAAGCCGCCGCTGCGCTTGCAGCGGACGCTGGTGCGGCACCTTCCTGGCAGCCGGCCCCAGAATCGATGGTGTCGCCCGAATCGATAGTGCCGCCTGAGCCGGTGGTGGACTCGGACCGCTTCCCGCTTCCGCTGATGAGCGCGCCCGCTGATTCGGAGGCTGGATCCCAGGCCAATCCTGGGGAGGCGCCGGTCGCCGCCACGTTCGCGGCCTCGGTCGCCGCCACGGCCCCTGCTGCCGGGAGCGAAGCCCCAGCTGCTGAACCTGCTGTGGCGGCCACCGTCCACGTGCCGGCCGCCCCGGCCACCGCCGAGGGCGGTGGCGAATGGGATCTGCTCGTGACCAAACTGCGCGAGTGGATCGGCAGCGGACGCCTGCAGGACATGCTTGTGAAGTACCAGGCACCACTGCGCGCGGTCGCCCTGTTGCTTGCTCTGGTGCTGGTGCTGCGCCTTTACAGCGCCGTGATCGGCGCCATTGACAGCCTGCCCCTGCTGCCGGGGCTGCTGGAGCTGGCCGGGGTGATCTGGCTCAGCCGCTTTGCTGCCTCCCGCCTGGTGCGCAGCAGCGATCGCCAGCAGTTGATTGCGTCGCTGGAGCAGCGTTGGCGGGCGTTTCGCGGCAACGACTGAGGCCGCCCGTCGGGCCGGGCGGTGCCCGACCGGGAGGCAGACAGGCCTGTTGATAGCTTGGCCCGACTGCGACGTCCATCCACCGGTGACCATTCAGTTAGGCGGAAAGCGCACCGTCCGTCGTGCCTACGGAATTGATGAAATCGCTCTGGTTCCCGGAGGTCGCACGGTCGATCCGGATGTCACCGACACCCGCTGGAGCCTCGGTGGCATCGATCGCGAAATCCCGATCATCGCCAGCGCGATGGATGGGGTGGTGGATGTGTCGATGGCCGTCGAGCTCTGCCGCCTCGGCGCGCTTGGGGTGCTCAACCTTGAGGGCGTCCAGACCCGCTACGAGGACCCCAACCCGGCACTCGACCGCATCGCGGCGGTGGGCAAGCAGGATTTCGTCCCCTTGATGCAGGAGCTGTACAGCCAGCCTGTGCAGGAAGTGCTGATCCGCAGGCGCATTGCCGAGATTCGCGAGCAGGGCGGCATCGCCGCCGTCAGCGCCACCCCCGCTGCCGCGTTGCGCTTTGGCAAGGCGGTGGCGGAAGCCGGCGCTGATCTCTTCTTCGTGCAGGCCACGGTGGTGTCCACCGAGCACATCGGGCCTGAGGGCCGCGAGCGGCTCGATCTGGCCACCCTCTGCCGCGAGATGGGCGTGCCGGTGGTGATTGGTAACTGCGTCACCTACGACGTGGCCCTGGAGCTGATGCGCGCCGGTGCCGCCGGGGTGCTGGTGGGCATCGGCCCTGGCGCCGCCTGCACCTCCCGCGGGGTGCTCGGGGTGGGCATCCCCCAGGCCACCGCAGTCGCCGACTGCGCCGCTGCCCGCGACGACCATGAGCAGGAAACCGGGCGCCGCGTGCCCGTGATCGCCGATGGCGGCATCGTCACTGGCGGCGACATCTGCAAGTGCATCGCCTGCGGGGCCGATGCCGTGATGATCGGCTCGCCGATCGCGCGGGCGGCCGAAGCACCGGGCCGCGGCTTCCACTGGGGCATGGCCACACCGAGCCCGGTGCTGCCGCGGGGCACCCGCATCAGCGTCGGCACCACCGGCAGCCTCGAGAAGATTCTGCGCGGCCCCGCCAGCCTCGATGACGGCACCCAGAACCTGCTGGGAGCCCTCAAGACATCGATGGGCACGTTGGGTGCCCGCACCCTCCGCGAGATGCAGCAGGTGGAGGTGGTGGTGGCCCCCTCCCTGCTCACGGAAGGCAAGGTGTATCAGAAGGCTCAGCAACTGGGCATGGGCAAGTGAGGCTCCTGCTCAACCCTTGAATCGGCGCGCCATTTCAGGCAGTTTTCCAGCAATGAGACGCCACTGGACTGGCCGAGACGGGGGCTAGTCTCGTGCCGTGGGGGCTACGGCTCGCACACTCCTCACACCACCCCGCCCGGCGCGTCCGGGCATTTTCTCTTCCAACGTTCGGTGGCGGTCCCGGGAATGTTGCCAATGCCGTTGCTACATTGGCAAAACCTTGTCCCCCCCTCGAATGTCCAGCGCCACTGCCGTCACCGACGCCTCCTTTGAGCTGGATGTGCTCAAGAGTGATGTGCCCGTGCTGGTGGATTTCTGGGCTCCCTGGTGTGGTCCCTGCCGCATGGTCGCCCCGATCGTCGATGAAATCGCCAAGGAATTTGAGGGCCGCATCAAGGTCTTCAAGCTCAACACCGACGAAAACCCCAACGTCGCCAGCCAGTACGGCATTCGCAGCATTCCCACTCTGATGGTGTTCAAAGGTGGTGTGAAAGTCGACACCGTCGTTGGCGCCGTGCCCAAGAACACTCTGTCCGGCACCATCACCAAATACCTCTGAGTTCTCCCCTCGCCCCTCCCGGCGTGTTGTCGCAGCCAGCCTCCGCCACCCCGCCGGATCCCTTCCCTTCGCTCTCTGCGCGGGCTGAAGCGGGCACTGGCCCTGAACTCAGCAACCACCCCCAGCGATTGTTGATCGATCGATCGATCGCCACCTTGATGCGCATCGCCGGCAGCGGTGCCGATGGCGAGGATTGGCGGCTGATCAGCGGCACCCTCCAAGACATCCAGCAGGCGCTGCAGATGTTCGAGCAGCACCGCCGCACCCGCAAGGTCACGGTGTTCGGCTCGGCCCGCACCACCCCAGAAAGCCCCTGCTACACGCTCAGCGAAGAGCTGGCCAGCTGTGCCATCGCGGCAGGCTTCGATGTGATCACCGGCGCGGGTGCCGGCGTGATGGAGGCGGCGAATCGGGGGGCCGGCAGCGATCACGGCTTCGGCCTGAATGTGCAGCTGCCGTTCGAGCAACAGCCCAATCCCTACATCGCCGGTCGCAGCGACCGCCTGGTCGACTTCCGTTACTTCTTCACCCGCAAACTTTTCTTCCTGCGCGAGTGCGATGCGCTGGTGGTGCTGCCGGGGGGCTTCGGCACGCTCGATGAATTGTTTGAGTCGCTCACGCTCATCCAGACCGGCCGCATTGCCCCGATTCCGGTGGTGCTGCTGGCCCCCCCCGGCGATCCCTTCTGGAGCAACTGGCAGCACACGCTCCGCCACGACTTGATCGATCGTGGGCTCGTGAGTGAGGCGGATGCGGCCCTCTTCTGCAAAGCCAGCAGCGCCGCCGAAGCCATGGCGCAGATCTGCCGCTTCTACCGCGTGTTTCATACCGCCAGGCTGGTGAATGATCGCCTTGAGCTGCTGCTGCACGCCCCCCTCACGCCCACGCAGCTCAAAGTGCTGAACCAGCGCTTCGCCGACCTGCTGGACAGCGGCCAGATTGAGCAGGATGAAATCTGCGATGTTTCTGACCAGCTCCGGCCATCGCTGCGCTTCGATTTCAACGATCGCAAGGTGGGCCGGCTTTATCAGCTGATCGAGCATCTCAACGGGCTCGATCTTCAAGGTGCACCGGAACCGCACCACCCAGAGCAACGCCGCTGCGCTTTCCCGCCCTCACCAGAGCGCGGCCTGCCATGACCCGGATCGGACTGATCGATTACGGCATGGGCAATCTCCATTCCGTGCGCCGCGCGATCGAGCGCCTCGGAGCAGAGGTGGTGCCCGTGCAGGACGCCGCTGCAATGCAGGCCTGCAACGCGTTGATCCTCCCTGGCGTGGGCGCCTTCGACCCCGCCATGCAGCGACTGGAGCAGGCGGATCTGATTGAACCCCTGCGCGACTGGTGCGGCTCGGGTGGGCGTCTGCTGGGGATCTGCCTGGGGCTGCAGTTGCTGTTCCAGAGCAGTGAGGAAGGCCAGCGCGAGGGTCTGAGCCTGCTGGCGGGCCGGGTGCGGGCCCTGCCGCGCACGCCCGATCATCCGATCCCTCACATGGGCTGGGGGCCGTTGCTGCCGGGCGCGCCATCACCGCTGCTGCCACTGGATCACCCACCCGCCTGGGTCTACTTCGTGCATTCCTTCGCCGCCGATCCCACCGATTCCGCCTGCGTCACCGCTCAGGTGGCGTATGGCGATGCCCGGGTCACGGCCGCGGTCTGGCAGCAGAACGTGGCGGCCTGCCAGTTCCACCCGGAGAAATCAGGCCCGGTGGGCCAGCAGATGCTGCGCCGCTGGCTGGGCTGGGTGGAGAGCGCCGCCGCATGACGCACCTGATATGACACTGCGGACATGACACTGCGGATCAGTGGTGGCCGCCGCCTGGTCAGCCCAGCGGGTTCGGCGGCCAGACCCACCACCTCGCGGGTGCGGCTGGCGGTGATGAATCTGCTCAGTGCACATCTGGAGGGAGCGCGTTGGCTCGATCTCTGCTGCGGCAGTGGGGTGATGGGCTGCGAGGCGCTGCAGCGCGGCGTGGCGGCCGTGGTGGCGGTGGATCAGGACCGAGCGATGGCGGCCACGGCGCGGACCAATCTCGAAACGGTGCGCTCCGGGCTCAGGCGGCCGGTGACCGTGGAGGTGCTCTGCCGCCCCCTGCCGCGGTGGCTAGAGGGTGGCGCTTGCCGCACCGCTGGTGGGCCGTTCGATCTCATCTATGTGGATCCGCCTTATGACGCTGGATTGCACCAGCCGATCGCCGTGTCGGCGCTACAGCACGGCTGGGTGGCCGCTGGCGGGCTGCTGATCTGGGAATGCGGCAGCGGCCGGGTGCCCCAACCACCTGCCGGTTGGGAGCTGAGCCAGCAACGCCGCTACGGCAGCTCGGAAGTGGTGCTGCTGACGCCCCTACAGACGCCAGAAGATCCGCCATAGCCGCTGGGTGAAGTGAAGGCGAGGAGCGCCGGATCAGCCGCCCAGGGCGCTGCCACGGCGGTATTGGTTCCAGGCCGCTACGAACAAGCCCAACAGGGTGACGGGAATCAGACCCAGCACGATGCCGCAGAGCAGGGGTTCAATCATCGAGAGCCAGCCACACAGAAGTGACGCAATTGTTTCACGTCTGCGGCAGTCTGGAGCGAGCAGCATGACGATCCTTGACAGGTGATCTGATCCCGGCAACGGCTCCTGGGGGGGCAGCGGCCACCCCCTTTCGCCGTCAGGGTCTGATCACAGCGATGGTGCTGATGGCTGCTGTCGCCTGTGCGCTGCTGGCCCTTGGGTTGCTGCCCTCCATCGGTGGCGACCCCTACACCCGCCAGACCCTCGACCTGTCCGGTTCGGCCGATCGCGGCAGCAGGCTGTTCTTGATCAACTGCGCCGGCTGCCACGGCATCGCCGGGCAGGGGCTGGTGGGCCCGAGCCTGCATGGCGTCACCCAGCGCAAGAACGATCGCCAGCTCGTGCAGCAGGTGGTGAGCGGCCGCACCCCGCCCATGCCCCGCTTCCAGCCTGATCCCCAGGCCATGGCTGACCTGATCGCCCATCTCCACGCACTGGCGTGACAGCCCCTGCGCCCGTTCCCTTGCCACTGGTGGTGGTGCTGGTCGAACCTACCGGGCCGCTCAATGTGGGCAGTGCTGCCCGGCTTTGTGCCAACTTCGGCATCAGCGAGCTGCGCCTGGTGGCGCCCCGCTGTGATCACCTCGGCGATGAAGCCCGCCGCATGGCCGTGCATGCCCAGCCGCTGCTGGAGAAGGCCTTGGTGTTCCCCGGCCTGGCCGCCGCCATCGCCGATTGCCGCCGCGTTGTGGCAGCCAGCGGTCGGCCGGAGGCAGCCCCGGTGGCCGTGGTGGATCCGCCCGAGGCCTTTGCCTGGCTGGCGGCTGGGGCTGGAGATGGAGGCGCAGAAGGAAAAAGAGGCGGAGAAGGAGAAGGAGGTGGGGCCGCTGGTATGGGCCCCCGTCCTGGTGACGGTCCCGACAACAGCCCCGGCGTGGCGGCGCCGGGTGCGGCCGCCCTCGTGTTCGGCCGGGAAGACCGGGGGCTGAGCAACGACGAACTTCTGCAGGCCGGACGGGTGCTGCGCATCGCCGCCGATCCCGCTTACACCTCGCTCAACCTTTCCCACGCGTTAGCCATCGTGTTGCACGAATGGCACCGGTTCCACGCCCCTCGTCCCGGGCCCTGGCCTGCCCCCCGCCACGGCGCTGCCCACACCGGTGCGGCGCGCCGATCTGGAAGCGGCGCTGGCCGATGCCCAGGCCCTGCTGTTGGAGGTGGGCTTTCTGCTGCCGCACACGGCCCATGCCCGCATGGCCAAGGTGCGTGGACTGCTGCAACGGGCCCAGATCGATGCTGATGAAGTGGCCCTGCTGCGCGGCATGGTCCGGCAGCTGCGCTGGGCCACCGATCGCCGGACCCCTTAACGTCCTGCCAATCCTTCTTGCTTGTCTGTGCGCTCGGGCCGTCCCCCCCGATCCGGATCCACCGGCTGGTTTCAGCCCCTGGCCATGGTGCTGCGATTGCTGGTACTGGGCGTCGGCCTCGGTGTGATCACCGGCACGGTGCTCAAACAGCTCGCCCCTCGGATGGCCCAGGGCGCGATGGACACGCCGCGCATGGGAGCAGCCAGCACGCCGGTGGCGGCGCTGCAGCAGGGCATCCCACTGGGCAGTTTCGAGCCCCGCAAGGAGCTCACGGCCCTCAGCGCCCGCTGGAAGGCCCTGGCGGCGGCCCAGAAAGACCTCAAGGTGGGCGGCTACCTGCTGGTGCTCGATGACGGCCGCTTCGCCCAGCTCAATGCCGACACGCCGCTGCCTGCCGCCAGCTCGATCAAGACGCCGATCCTGCTGGTGGCACTGGAGGATCTCGACCGTGGCAAGTTGCGCTGGGGCGAACCCCTACCGCTCACCAAAGAGGTGGTGGGCGGTGGCGCCGGCTGGATGGCCAGCCGTCCGCTCGGGACCCGCTTCCCCTTCTACGAGGCGGCCACCGAGATGATCCGCGTCAGTGACAACAGCGCCACCAACCTGGTGATCAAGCGCGCGGGGGGAAAGCTGGCCATCAATGCCCGCTTTCAGGCGCTGGGCCTGCCAGCCACCGTGTTGAACAACTGGTTGCCCGATCTGGAGGGCACCAACACCACCAGCCCCCATGACCTCGCCCGCTCCATCGCCTTGGTGGACACCGGCGCCAAGCTCAGTCCACGGGCACGGGATCACTTCCGCACGATCATGGGCACCTCGCGCACCAACACCCTCCTGCCTGCGGGCGTGCTCAGGGGAATCGGCGGCAACTCCAGCGATCCCGACAGCGAGCTGCTGGCCCGCGGCATCACCGTGCTCAACAAGACCGGTGATATCGGCATTGCCTACTCCGATGCCGGACTGATCGAACTGCCCAATGGCCAGCGGGCCGTGGCGGCGTTCATGGTCAAGGGCCCCTTCAACGATCCCCGTTCCACCGATCTGATCCGGGCGATGGCCGCAGCCCTGAGTGAAACCCTGATCGGCCGTTCCCCTGCCCCCACCCCGCGATGAACCTGCAAGCTCCCCGCAACCGCCGCCTTCAGCGGCTGAGCCCCCTGCTGCCGGCTCTTGCCGGTGTCGTCCTGGTGCTAAGCGCCGGCGGCAGAGCCGCAGCTGATTCAATGGCCACTCTGGCGGCCAAGCCTTTGGCCAATCCGCTGGCCAAGCCTGCTGCGGCAGCCCCCGCGACAGCTCAGGCCCCCGCTTCCGCTCCCACCACCGTGCTGCGGCCCCAGCAGGTGCGGCCGCTGCCCGGGACGCTTGATCAGGTGCCGGTGATCAACGACAACAACCCCGAGCTGATCACGGCGCCCGGCATCCTGCTCTCCACTTTCGATGGGGCCGCCACGCTGGGCGGGCAACCCCTCGGTGTCCCGGCAGCCCATCTCAACCGCCCGCTGAAAGGACGCTTCGACCTGTTCAGCCATCACGTGTACGCGGGACGTCCCGAAACCGTCGATTCCACCCTCTGGCTGGCTGTGGTGGCGGCGCCCAGCGGCTCGCGGCCGGTACGCCTGCAGCTGATCAGCGGTTCCACGGCGCTGTCGCAGGCCACTGACCCGAAGCAGGCAGACGCCCCCTTCCTGCCCCTGCCGGCGCTGGTTCCCCACGACGGCACTTCTGCGTTTTCTGGGCCGGGCAGCCGGGTGGCTGCTGAATTGCTGCAGCAGCGCCGCAGCCCTGAGATTCCCGCCCAATGGCAGCTGCCTGCCGGAGAGCTCACCACCTTGGTGGCGGTGCCGATCCCGGTGCGCGGTCTCGACCCCCTGCTCAACGGCCGCAACCTGCAGCTGCGGCTGGTGAGCGACGGGCCGGTGCAGGTCGCCACCCTGGCTGCCCTCGGCGGTGACCAGCCCCCCTCCGCCGCCACCTGGCTGGAGCTGCTGCGCGGTGGCCTGAGTCCCAAGGAACACCAGCCCACCCCGCGCGGCACCAAGGGGCGGATGATCTATTCGCGGGTCAGCGGCGTGCAGCTGGGCAGCCGCTGGACCGGCACGATTACCGATCCCGGCAGCCCGGTGCTGTCGGTGCGCAGCGCCCCGGTGTCGTGGCCGATCGCGGGGCTGGAGCTGGGCACCCTGGGCACCGGCCAGGTGCAGACCGCCGAGCTGGATGCCTTCTATCCCGGCACCGCCTGGGCCGCCCACGGCAACTACGGCGTCGAGTACGACCTGCGTCTGCCGTTGCGCAACGACAGCACCGAAACGAGCGTGCTGGCACTGGCGCTGGAGTCGCCCCGCAAGACTGACAAGCCGTTGGGGGGGCTCAGCTTCAACGCCACCGAGGCCCGTCCGGTGATGTTCCGCGGCACCGTGGAGGTGAGTGGCCTCGACGATCCCCAGGGGCGGCGGATGGGTCGCCGCTGGTTCCATCTGGTGCAGCGCCAGGGGCAGCAGGGTCCAGAGCTGGGCCGGGTGCGGCTCCAGCCGGGAGAGCAACGGGAGTTGCGCGTCCGATTGATCTATCCAGCCGATGCCACCCCACCCCAGGTGCTCACCTTGCTGCCGGTCCCCGCCCCCCCGGCGGCAACCTCAGCTGTGAAACAATCCGAACCCGTGCCGAGCTGTCGTCCGTGAGTCAGACCCGCAAGCGCAGGGTGTTCCCCTTCACCGCCATCGTCGGCCAGGAGGAGATGAAGCTCGCCCTGCTGCTGAACGTGATCGACCCCCGCATCGGCGGCGTGATGATCATGGGTGACCGGGGCACGGGCAAGTCGACCACCATCCGCGCCCTGGCTGACTTGCTGCCGGAAATCCCGGTGGTGGCCGGCGACCCCTACAACAGCTCCCCCACCGACCCCGATCTGCAGAGCAGCGAGGTGCGCGCGCGGGCCGAAGCCGGTGAGACCCTGCCGGTGGAACCTCGCCAGGTGCCGATGGTGGACCTGCCACTGGGCGCCACCGAAGACCGTCTGTGCGGCACGATCGACATCGAGAAAGCCCTCAGCGAGGGCATCCGGGCGTTTGAGCCGGGCTTGCTGGCCAAGGCCAACCGCGGTCTGCTCTACGTCGATGAGGTGAACCTGCTCGACGACCACCTGGTGGACGTGCTGCTGGATTCGGCCGCCTCGGGCTGGAACACAGTGGAGCGGGAAGGGGTGAGCGTGCGCCACCCGGCGCGTTTCGTGCTGATCGGCTCCGGCAACCCGGAGGAAGGGGAGCTGCGGCCCCAGCTGCTCGACCGCTTCGGCATGAGCGTGGAGGTGCGCACCGTGCGTGATCCCGAGTTACGGGTGCAGGTGGTGGACCAGCGCACCGGCTTCGACGCCGACCCCGAGGCCTTCAGCGTGCAGGTGCAGGAGGTCCAGGAGGCCCTGCAGGCGCGGGTGGTGGAGGCCCAGAACCGCTTGCCCTCAGTGGTGATCGACGACGACCTGCGGGTGCGCATCTCGGCGGTGTGCGGCGAACTGGATGTGGACGGCCTACGCGGTGACATCGTCACCAACCGGGCGGCCCGGGCCCTGGCCGCCTTCGAGCACCGCAACGAAGTCACCGACGACGATGTGGCCCGTGTGGTGGCCTGCTGCCTGCGCCATCGCCTGCGCAAGGATCCGCTGGAGCAGATCGACACCGGCGACCGGGTGATCAAGATGTTCTGCAAGGTGTTTGAGCGGCCCGAGCCAAGCGACCGCAGCGCTTTCGAGCTGGCCCTCGCGGCCTAGTGCGCATCCTCGGCATCGATCCCGGCCTTGCCCGTGTCGGCTACGGCGTGATCGAGACCGGCCCGCCCCAGCAGATGCTCGACTGCGGCATGATCCAGACCCTTCCCGGCCGCTCCGATGGCGCGCGAATGGTGGAGATCGCCCGCGATCTGCGCTGGCTCGTGCGGCGCTGGCGCCCTGAGCTGGCCTCGGTGGAGAAGTTTTTCTTCTATCGCCCCAGCACCACGATCTCGGTGGTGCAGGCCAGGGGGGTGGTGATCA
>CALFOF010000294.1 GCA_937919075.1 uncultured Cyanobium sp.
CACCCAAACGATCAACGACTACTACGACCGCGAAATCGACGCGATCAACGAGCCGTACCGGCCGATCCCGTCGGGGGCGATTTCGCTGCCGCAGGTGAAGGCGCAGATCTGGGTGCTGCTGCTGGCGGGGCTGGCGCTGGCCTGGGGCCTGGATCGCTGGGCCGGCCACAGCACGCCGGTGGTGCTGCTGCTGGCACTCGGGGGCTCGTTTGTGAGCTTCATCTATTCCGCCCCACCGCTCAAGCTCAAGCAGAACGGCTGGTTGGGCAACTACGCCCTGGGCGCCAGCTACATCGCCCTGCCGTGGTGGGCGGGTCAGGCCCTGTTCGGCCAGCTCACCTGGGCCACAGCGCTGCTCACCCTGGCTTACAGCCTGGCGGGCCTGGGGATTGCGGTGGTGAATGATTTCAAGAGCGTGGAAGGCGACCGCGCCCTGGGCCTGCAATCGCTGCCGGTGGTGTTCGGCATTGAGCGGGCCAGCTGGATCAGCGCCTTGATGATCGATCTGTTTCAGCTGGCGATGGTGGGCGTGCTGATCGCGATCGGCCAGCATTTTGCAGCGGTGCTGCTGGTGTTGTTGATCGTGCCCCAGATCACCTTCCAAGACATCTGGCTGCTGCGCGATCCGGTGGCCTTTGATGTGAAATATCAGGCCAGCGCCCAGCCCTTTCTGGTGCTCGGCATGTTGGTCACCGCCCTTGCGATCGGGCACAGCCCGCTGACGGTGGGAATGTGAGGCGCCGCCAGCGCCAGCTTCTGATCACGACACTGCTGGCGGCCGGCGCCGGCGCGGTGGTGGCGGTGGGGCAGGCGTTCCTGGTGCGCACCCTCGACCAGACCCTGCCGGATGTGAGCCGTATCGGCACCTTCAACCGGCCCGGCACCGTCACGATCCTTTCGGCCGATGGCCAGGTGCTGCAGAAGCTGGGCCCGGCCACGCGCGAAAAGCTGGTGGGCGGCCAGATGCCCGAGCTGGTGGAGCAGGCCTTCATCGCGGCTGAAGACCGCCGCTTTTATGAGCACAGCGGCATCGACGCCTGGGGCATCGGCCGGGCGTTGTGGCGCAACGTGCAGCGGGGCGCGGTGGAGGAGGGGGCCAGCACGATCACCCAGCAGCTGGCACGGCTGGTATTCCTCAGCCAGGACCCCACGCTGGTGCGCAAGGCGCAGGAGGCATTGCTGGCGGGAAAGCTGGAGCGTGAGCTGAGCAAGACCCAGATCCTTGAGCAATATCTCAACTACGTGTATCTGGGCTCCAGCGCCTACGGAGTGGCGGATGCCGCCTGGATCTACTTCTCCAAGACTCCAGAGGAACTGAATCTGGCGGAGGCCGCCCTGCTGGCCGGCCTGCCCCCGGCGCCCTCGGTGTATTCACCGCTGGTGAATCCCGACCTGGCTCTGCAGCGCCGCAGGATTGTGCTGCGGCGGATGCGGGAACAGGGTTTCATCAGCGCTGCGCAGGAGAACGAGGCCGCCAGCGCTCCGTTGGAACTCAAACCCGCCGATCCCAAGTATTTGGAGAGCACCGCACCCTGGTACAGCAGCTGGGTGGCCCTGGAACTGCCCCGGGTGCTCACCAAGGAACAGCTGGAGGTGGGTGGTCTCACCGTGCGCACGGGCATGGATTCGGCCATGCAGGCCGCGGCCGAGAAGGTGATTCAGGCGCGTGCCGGCAGCCTGGAGGGGGGCCTGGTGGCGATGGAGCCGGGCACGGGGCTGGTGCGGGCCCTGGTGGGCGGCAAGGACTTCAACCGCAGCCAGTTCAACCGGGCGGTGCAGGCCCTGCGCTCCCCCGGTTCCACCTTCAAGCTGTTCGCCTACACGGCCGCCCTGGAAGCGGGGATGAAGCCGGAAGACACGGTGGACGACAAGACCCGGTGTTACGAGGAGGACTGGCCGCCGAAGCAGTTCTGCATCAAGGGCGCCGGCAAGATCAGCATGACCCAGGCCGTGGCCCAGTCGAAGAACGCGGCGGCGGTGGCGGTGGCCGAGAAGGTGTCCTACCCCCGGGTGGTGGATGTGGCCCGCCGGCTCGGCATCACCGGCACGGTGGGCCAGTACCCCTCCATGGTGCTGGGCTCCAACGAAAAGACGATGCTGGAGATGACGGCCGCCTATGCCGCCATCAACAACCGGGGGATCTACGTGGAGCCCACCCCCTTCGAGGAGATCCTGGGCCCGGATGGCCAGTTGCTCTACAGCCGCCGCACGGACGGCAAGCCACCCAAGCGTGCCGTGAGCAGCGACGTGGCCGATGCGATGAGCTGGATGCTGCAGCGGGTGGTGAGCGGCGGCACCGGCACCGGCGCGGGCCTGGCCGACCGACCCGCCTCCGGCAAGACCGGTACGGCTGAGGGTGCCCGGGACCTCTGGTTCGTGGGCTCGATCCCCCAGCTCACCACCGCCGTGTGGTTCGGCTACGACGAAAACCGCAAGACCGGCAGCAGCAGCGCCCAGGCGGCGGCGGCCTGGGGTGCCTTCATGGCGGCCATCACCAAGACCATGCCGGTGCGCCAGTTCC
>CALFOF010000295.1 GCA_937919075.1 uncultured Cyanobium sp.
CTGCTGAAGGAGCACCACCTGCTGGAAGACACCGATGTGGTGATCTTTGATGTGTTGGGAGATGTGGTGTGCGGTGGTTTCGCTGCACCCCTTCAGCATGCCCACTACTGCCTGATCGTCACGGCGAACGACTTCGACTCGATCTTCGCCATGAACCGGATCATGCAGGCGATCAATGCCAAGGCCAAAAACTACAAGGTGCGGCTCGGTGGTGTGATTGCCAACCGCTCCGAAGACACCGACCAGATCGATAAGTTCAACGCGCGCACCGGCCTGCGCACAATGGCCCACTTCAAAACCGTCGATGCCATCAGGAAATCACGCCTGAAGAAGTGCACCATCTTTGAGATGGAAGCCACCCCGGAAGTGGAAGCGGTGCAACAGGAGTATCTGAGGCTTGCTCAGAAGATGCTCAGCGACGTGGAGCCACTTGAGGCTGAATCGCTCAAAGACCGCGAGATCTTCGATCTGCTCGGCTTCGACTGATATCACACTTCGGCGGCGGCCCGCTCCACCAGGCGGCGGGCCACGGCCTGGACGCCCGTATGGGCATAGGTGTCGGTGAAGGCGTCAAGGAACACGGCGAACTGATCCAGCCGCCCCTGCCAGGGGCCCAGCGTGGATTCCACCGCTTGCACGGCGGATTGGGCGGTGAGTGCCAGCTCGGAGCTGAATCCACCGGCCCAGCCCAGCCACTGGTTCACGCCCCGGCGCAGAAAACTGAGGTGGGCCTGATCGCCGCGCCCCGGCATCAGTCCAGCCATCTGCCGGTAAGCGGGCAGCCGTTGCAGATCCTTGTGGCCGGCCGCTCCCAACAGGCCATCGAGGCGTTGCAGGGCCTGATCCCCGAGCGGTAGCAGGGCGTCGAAGCAGATCAAGGCAGCCATCCGCACCCTCGCTTCGCCGGCATAGTCGGCCAGGGCAGCGCCGAAGGCGCCGAAGCTGTCGCCGGGCAGGCCATTCACCTGCGTGAAGGCCAGCAGCTCCGCCGCCACCTTCAAGCTCAGATCCACCGCCTGCAGGGTGTCGCCAGGCGGGGTCAGATCGGCCAGGCGCTTGAGCAAGGGCAGGCCGGCGCTCACGGTGGCGAGCAGCCGCACCCGGCCCGCCGCGTGCTGGGACCGGTTCACAGCGTCGTAAAGACTGAGCGCGCGGCCGTAGCCCTCAGCGCGGGCGCGGCTCAGCAGGTCGGCGCGGCTGCGGATGCGGGCGATCAACGCTGGATCGTCGTCGCCGATCACCTCCTTGATCAGGGCCTCGGCGCTTCTGATGTTGGTCCAGCCCCCGGGCACCAGGGTGCTGATGCCCTGCAGCGCCAGCACAGTGAGGCCGCGGCGGGGCAGGCGCTCAAGGCGCTCAAGCACAGTTGGGCGGGCCATCAGCGCACCAGGCGAAGGGATGGGAACGTGGCGGCGGGAGTGGACGGGCCGATTCGCCTGGGCCGCACCGCGGCGAGAGCCTTGAGATCAAAGCTCTCCAGCAGCTCGTGACGTGCCTGCGCGTCGAGGCCAACGCCCTGGCTGATCACCTTGACCTGAAAGCGGCCGCCCACCAGCACCGCGCTGGCCTGGCTGCCCTGCTCCACCAGTGGCCAGCCGGCCAGGCTGTTGGTGGCGGCGGCAAACTTGTCGCGAGCCTCTGGGGCGGTGGTGGTGTCGGAGATCGCCAGCAGGGCCACAAGCTCCCCACTCCGCTTCAGCCTGGCCTCGCTGAAGCCACGTTTCTCCTGGCTGAACACCAGTTCCTCGCCCGGCGCCGCCGCCGGGAAGAGGCGATTGAAGGCCGTGCCGTTGACCACCTGCTGGGTGGGCACGTCGCCCACCGTGCCGCCGGGAAGCCAGTCGGCGAAGGGGAGCAGCACCACAGCGCCCACCAGCAGGCCGCCAGCGAGGCTGAGGGCAAGAATCCAGCGCAGAAAGCGGGGCATCGGCAGGCTGGCGAAGAACGGTGCAGGGATCGGGAGGCGGGGATGGCCGATAACGGCTTAGCTCAGGCTCACCAGTTGCAGGGAAAGGTCCCAGGTCTGGGCGGCGATGGCGGGATCGCTGGCTTTTTCCGAGAGCTCCTGGACGAACTGCTTGCCGCCCTGCTTCTGCCGGTTGCCCCAGCTCCAGTGGGCACCTGATACCGCGAAGGCGGGATCAGCCACCACCTGGGCCACCCTGGCGCCGGCCAGCTCCTGGCTGACATAGCCGCCGGTGATGTTCTTTTGAAACCAGGGGAAGATCTTCTGAAACAGGGGATAGCTGTTGCGGAACAAGGGCGTATCCGCCACACAACCCGGATAGAGGGAACTGAACACGATGCCGGTGGGCCCGTGCAACCGCCGGTGCAGCTCCTGGGTGGTGATCATGTTGCAGAGCTTGCTGTCTTTGTAGGCCTTGCCAGGCTTGAAGATCTTGCCGCTGGCCATGGTGATCGGAGCCTTGAACCCCGCCTTGAAGCCGGAGAGATCGCCCAGATCGGCGGGCGCCGGGATCGGGATCTTGCCGCCCAGCTCCTTGGAATTGGCCGTGACCGTTCCCAGGATCACCAAGCGACGCGACGGGTGGACAGAGCGCTGCAGATCATCAAGCAGCAGCTGAATCAGCAGGAAATGTCCCAAGTGGTTCGTGGCCATCGATAGCTCATAGCCCTGGGGCGAACGCAGCGGCTGCTTGAGCAGGGGCAGGTACACCGCCGCATTGCAGACCAGCGCATCCAGTGGCCTCCCGGTGGCACGGAACGCCTGCACCAGCCCCCTGACGCTGTCGAGATCGCCGAGGTCCACCGGCAGGTGGGTGAGGCTGGCTTCCGGCAGATCCAGAGCCTGGGCAGCCGCCCGGGCCTTGGCGGTGTCACGGCAGGCCATCACCACATGCCAGCCGCAGCCCACCAGTGCCTTGGCGGCATAAAGACCAACACCCGACGAAGCCCCTGTGACCAGCACCGTGCCGGGCTGGCCGGTGGAGACTGCGGCGCCGGCCGTTGGAGAGGCGGAGGTCTGCTCTGTCGCCATGGGGTTGAAGGGACGCATTGCGCATCAACCTAAGGAGGAAGGCTCAGTTCTCTGGGGCTTTGCCGGCGAGATTCAACAGAAGGAAACGCGCAACGGACGCCCACAGAGAAGGCGCCAATCAAGGGTCAACCGCCTGCAGGGGAGGGCTTCGGTGCTGGCGTGAGCTGGGCAGCTGGTGAATTCTGGAGCTGCGAATCTTCCCAGACAACGCGCAGGCGATTGGGAGCAATCCACTGATCCTGCTCACGAATCAAACGCTGTTCGCCATCCTTGGAGAAGAGCCGATCAAAGCGTTCTTGTACTTTACGAAGTTTATTTTTTTCGATATCGACAATAGCGCTGATTTCGCCGTGGCTATCGAGCCGCTGTTGATAGGCCCCGGCCAGATGCACCAGGCTCACGGAGGCCAAGAAGCCGATGCCGAGCTTCACCGCCAGGCCGATCACACTGCAAAGAAGTTCCTGGCGTTCGCTGGAGGCCTGCCAGGCACCGGAGTGGAGCTCTGAGGCGGAGCCGAGGGTGCCGGAATTGAGGGTGGCGGGGCTGAGGCGAGTGACTACTCCCGCCGGTGCAGCAGAACGACCCCGGCCCGCACGGGAACTTTCGGTCCCCCTGGTAGCGGGCTTGACGCGGCTGGCCCGGCGCGGGCTGTCGGTGGGAGCCTGACGGGAGCGCAGGGCGGAGGCCAAAGGGGATCGGCACAGGTGTTGCCGTCTTGTAGCAGGCCGAACGGCCCCTGCCAAGGCCTGAGGGTTCAGGAGTTGTAGAGGCTGACGCTCAGACGGATGGCCAGCACGCCGGCGTGGGCCGCCACAACAAGCGCGATCAGAACTTCTACCTGGCTCAAAGAGGTGACCATGGCCGACAAAAACAAGCGTTTGACGCCACCATTGTTGGCTCAACCCTGCCGCGGGCCCGACCCAACCGTTGGGCTGTCACAGCTCTTGATCTCCACCGCTCCATCCCTGCTCCCGATCTCCGCCGATCAGATCCGGGCCCTCGACACCTCGCCCCTGACGGCCTGGAGTTCGCTTTCCGCCGCCCGGCTGATCGAGCACGCGGGCAGTCTGCAGATCGGCTTCGACTGGCACCGTCCGCAGGAGGATCCACGCGAGCTGTCGGAAGTGCCGGAACTGCGCCTCTGGAGCCTGCGGGCCGACGCCCTGCACCCCTGGCTTCCGTTCGTGCTCGATCGCGGCAGCGGCCAGTTGTGCCGGCACGTGGCGATGCTGTTGCCCCATGGCTTCAGCCGCAACGAGGGAATTCGCTTCGCGCCGGAAAGCCTGGAGCTCTGGATCACCCATCGACTCTTCCTGCTTGACGACTGGAGCCGCCGCCACGACCAGCACTGCCGCCAGGGTCTGGGGCAGATGGCGGCGGTGCTGGGCTTCGATCTCGATCCCGCCTTCTGGGCAGCGCTGCCGGAGCCGTGAAGCCTCAGGCCAGCAGCAACTGCAACCCGCGCCGTCCGGTGTCCAGGGCCAGCGCCACCGTGATCGTGCGCAGCATCCGCACCAGCAGGCGCTCGCTCACCTTCTCGAGCCGTGCCGCCGACCAGCGGGCGGCCACGGCGGCTGAGCCGCCCAGCCAGAGGGCCATCACCGGATCGGCACGCCCACCCGAGAGAAACTCCACCGAGGCGGCCGAGGCGGAGCAAAACACCGCCAGGGTGCTGAGCCTGATGGCCGCGTGCAAGGGCATCATCAGACCCTTCACCATCAGCGGCACCATCATCAGCCCCCCGCCCACGCCCAGCAGGCCCCCCGCAAAGCCAGACACCCCTCCCACTGCCACCAGCCCGGTCAGGGGAACGGGGGGGGCGTCCGCGCAGGCTGCAGCCTCCCGGCGAGGTTCGATCGTGAAGGCCAGCGCGGTGTACATCACCGCCTGCAGGGCCAGCAGCTGCCAGCCCTGCAACAGCCCGCCCAGGCGGCTGAACGCCAGGCCGCTCAACGCTGCCGCCACGCCGATCGCCAGGCAGGGGCGCAGGGCAAGCCGACCCTGCCGCAGGTGCGACCAGGTGCCGCCCAAGGTGGTGGGCACGATCGCCACCGTGCTGGTGGCCAGGGCCTCATGCGGCGGCAGGCCGATCAACATCAGCATCGGAGCGAACACCAACCCGCCGCCGATGCCGAGCAGGCCCGACAGCACTCCGGCCACCACCCCCATCAGCAGCAGGGGCAGAAGTGGCAGCAGGTCGATCAGCATGGTGATGCCCTGTCGCCCGGCCTCTGGCACCTGCATCTTCCCTGACGCCCGCCCTGCCCGCCCACTGGCGTTGGATCCCCCCGCTCACCTGCAGCGGTGATCGCCAGATGGCCATCGATGATCTGCTGCTTGATGGCCTGGTGGAGGGTTCTGAGCAAGGCGTTCTGCGGCTCTACCACTGGGACCGGCCGACCCTGTCGCTGGGGCACCACCAGCACCGGCTGGAACCCCACTGGCAGGCGCTTGTGGACAGCGGCCGCATCGTCATGGTGCGCCGGCCGAGCGGCGGGAGGGCCGTGTTGCATGAAGGCTGCCTCACCTACGCGCTGCACTGGCCAGCGGCCAGCGGGAGCCGCGCCCAGACCTACTGCCGCGCCGTCCAGTGGTTGCGGCAGGCGCTGGCGGCTTGGGGCCAGCCTCTCCAGCCCGGCCATCAGGCGGCCAGCCGTCTGCGCAGCAGCTGTTTCGCCACGAGCACCGCGGCTGATCTGGTGGAGGCGAATGGGGCCAAGCGGGTGGGCAGCGCCCAGCTCTGGCGGCGCGGACACCTGCTGCAGCACGGAACGTTGCTGCTGCGGCCTTCAAGCACCCGCTGGCTGGAGGTGTTCGGGCAGGAACCGCCTCCGGCCCTCGCCCCCCTGCCTGTGGAGGGCGAGGCGCTGATGGAGGGCCTGCGGCACGCGGCCCAGCAGGATCTGGGCGGCAGCTGGAGCAGCCAGCCGCTCAGCACCCAGGAGTGGAGCGAGGTGGAACAACGGCGCGGAACATTCGCCGTGGAGGCAGGAGATGGGGCGACGGCTGAGGCGGCAGCGGCGGTGGGGCCGTGCCCTCAGCGCGGCGCTTCGCCGCCGGCAGCTTCCAACTCCATGCCACGGGCCACCTGAGCAATGGCCATGCCGAGCGGGTAGGTGCGCTGGCGCCGGGCTGCCTCGAGCAGCGCAGGCGGCAGGCGCAGGCCCAGGCGTTTGAGCACAACTTCAGAAAGCTCCGGCCGCTCGATCGTGCCGGTTGGCAGACCTGACACGCCCAGCACGAGCAACCGATCGACGCCAGGCTCATCGAGCTGGACGGCGGCCTGCCACAGGGGAGAATCCTCACGGATCGAGGGCAAGGTGGAAAGGGGCTGGAGATGGTCACCAACCCGTTCCCGATCCCAGCGTTGAACCGGCAGCGTCTGCAGCGGATCGTCACTGATCACGCCCTGCCAACGGCCCTGCTCACAGATGAGCACCCAATCGGCCGGTTGGATCGCCTCCTCATTGCGGCGCAGCTGGCTGAGCTCTCGCAGCGAGCAGGTGGATTCGAGCACCCGAAAACGGCGCCGTGCCGCTTCGTTCACCTTGAGGTCGCGCAAGGCCTGCTGCAAAGAAAGCAACTGCAGCTGGTTGCGGGAGGCGCCCAGGCCGAACCAGCCCAGCAGGATCAACCAGAACGCCCCAAAGCCACCGCCGCGCAGCACCAGCAAAGTGCCCATGCCCACCGCCATCAAGGAAAGGAAACGGCCGCTCGCCGCCGCCACCTGAATGCCGCGCCGCTGACTGCCGGTGAACTGCCACACCAGCGCCTTGACGATCAGGCCGCCGTCAAGGGGCAGCCCGGGCAGCAGGTTGAACAGCGCCAGAACCAGATTGAGCACCCCGAGCTGGGTGACCATCTCGCCCAGCAGGGGCGAGAGGTGGGCTGCCGGATGGGCGCCCGCCAGCAGCAGCCCCGCCAGGATCAGGCTCACGAGCGGTCCAGCGGCCGCCACCTGAAGGGCGCCGATCGCGGTGCTGCATTCCCGCTCCACCGTGGCCACTCCACCGAGCAGGAACAGGGTGATGCTGCGCACCTTGACGCCGTGGGCGATTGCCACCAGCGAATGCCCCAGTTCGTGGAGCAGAACCGACACGAACAGCAGCACGGCCGTGGTGCAGGCCAGCAGCCACAACGCCACTGGGGAGGCGCGCCCCAGCAGGGACACTGAATACTGTTGCTGGAAGCCCGCCGTGGCCAAGCCCAGCACAATGAACCAACTGGGATGGATCCGCAGCGGGATGCCGCGGATCTTGAACAACATCCAACCCTCGCCCACGCCGCTATCCAGTGGTGCCCCAGGGATGCCCCAAGGCCGTCGAAGCCTGATCCTAGAAACCTGGTGCATGGGCAGGCCGCGATGACCCCCTTTCTCAAGATCTGCGGGCTGCGCAGCCCGATGCAGGCCCACGCCGTGGCGGCGTTGGGGGTGGAGGCCATCGGTGTGATCGCGGTGCCGGGATCACCGCGTTGGCTGGAGCCCCAACAACGCGCCGCAGTCTTCGGAGCCGCACGCCAGGCGAACCCCGCTTGTCTGGGGGTGTTGGTGGTGGCCGATCCCGAAGCTGCGCTGGATGCCGAGCTCGATCCACGGGCGGGAGGGCATCAGCTGCTTCAGCTGCATGGCAATGAAACGCCCGAGCACTGCCGGACGCTCAGTGAGACGCTGGGATGTCCGGTCTGGAAGGCTCTGCGGATCCGCAGCCCTGAAGATCTAAAGCGGGCCGAGGCCTACCAGGAGGTGGTGGCAGCCCTGCTGCTCGATGCCTGGGCGCCGGATCAACTGGGCGGCAGCGGCAGGCGTCTACCGATCGCCTGGCTGGAAGGGTTTGACCCCGGCTGCCCGTGGTGGTTGGCGGGGGGCCTGGGTCCAGACAACGTCAGCGACGTGTTGAAACGGCTTCACCCCGACGGCATCGATGTTTCGAGCGGCGTGGAAATCGCTCCGGGGGACAAGGATCTGGCCCGGGTAGCAGCTCTGGTGAAGGCCGTGAAGGGGAGCGGCGGCGCAGCCGGCGGCGACTGATGCTGGCGGCTGGCGTCAAAACGGGCGAGCATCGCGGGGTAGCCATTCCCCTTTCCCTTGAGATCCCTCCAACCTTTTTCGCTCACCCCAGTGCTGCTGTTGACGGCCCTGGCCGGGGGTCAGGCGGCCGTGGCGCAGGGCATGATCGCTGGCTGCCGGCTGGTCGGCGCCGACCTGCAGTGCGTGCCGGGGCTGACCACGACGCCCGAACAGCAGATCCGCATCTTGCAAGGACAGATCAGCGCCGACACCGCCCTCGAAGGAGCTGTGAATCAGCAGATCACAGGGCTGAGCCAGTTGCTACTGCAGGGGGAAACCGCCATCGGCTCTGTACTCACCGCCCAATTGATCGCCAACACCCTGGCCACCCTCGGCACGCCGGAATTTCACTGGTATGTGAGGCGGCCGGAGGAGAGCGCCTGGGTCCTGATTCCCGGAGCGCAGGGAGGGGCTTACACCATCAAACCGACCGACACCGGCAGCTTGCTGATGGTGGTGGCTGTGACCACCCAGAACGGCCAGGTGAAGCGGGTAGCTTCTCCACCTCTTGGCCCTTTGGGCCAATAATTTGAAGGCTCGCCCGGGAGCGCTTCCGGGTCTAGCTGCTGAACATCGATTCCTGTTGTCTCACCAGCTCAAAGAATTCCTGCTTCAAGCTGGGGTCGTGGCGGAAATCGCCACGCACCACCGAGTTGACCATGGTGGTCTGGGGTTCTTTCACGCCGCGCCACTTCATGCAGTAGTGCTGCGCCTTCACAAGGATAGCCAAGCCTTGGGGACGGCAGAGACGTTCAATCTCGTCGGCCAGGATCATCACGGCCTCCTCTTGGATGTGGGGGCGAGAGAACACCCAATCGGCCACACGGGCGAATTTGGAAAGGCCGATCACCCGATCTCCGGGTTTGATGCCGATCCAGCAGCTGCCGAGAATAGGCACTAGATGGTGGGAGCAGGCCGAACGCACCGAGATCGGACCGACGGTATAGATCTCGTCGAGCTTTTTGACGTTAGGGAAACTGGCGATCTTGGGCTGCTTGTGATACCGACCTTTGAACACCTCATGCAGATACATGCGGGCAACCCGCTCTGCCGTTTCCTCGGTGTTGTGGTCGTTATCGATATCGATCACGAGACTGCGCAGCATGTCGCGCACTTTTCCTGCCACCTCAATCTCGAGTTGTTCAAGCTCACCTTCGCGGAGATGATCAGCCAGGTTGTCGTTGGCGAAAAAGGAGACCCCTGCCTGCTGGAGGCGCTCGCGAATGCGCAAGCTCACAGGGGCTGGACCCACCTCAGGGGTAGGAGCAAGATCCAACGGATTGGAGGAGAATGTGGAGGTCATGGAAGACTCAGAGAACACCGGTTGCGGGCATCAGGGTGAGATCCTCCACCAGTTGAGACGGAGGCTGCTGGGCCAGATACAGCAGAGCTTCAGCGGCCTGATCTGCTGAAAGCATGGCATGCCGATTGAAGGAAGCGTGGACGGTTTCCGTCCCCCATAGGGGGGTATCCACGGCACCGAGGGTGAGCGTGCTCACCTTGATGCCATGGCGACGTTCCTCTTCGGCGAGGCAGCGGCTGAAAGATTCAAGCGCTGCCTTGGTGGCGCAGTAGGCGCCCCACTCAGGGAACGCGCGGCGGGCTGCGTGGCTGCTCACGTTGATAATTTGGCCCCCGCCGATCTGCCGCATGGCGGGAACCACCGACTGACAGACCTGGAACACGCTGGTGAGATTCAATTGCAACAGCCATTGCCAGTGCTCCAGGCCCATGGTGGAGAGTTCACCGGTGTAAGCCGCACCGGCGTTGTTGATCAGTACGTTTGGCGTGGGATTGCCCGCAAGCAACGCGGCCACTGCCGGGGCAATGGCGCCTGGATCAGCGAAATCAGCGGTGACGATCCCCACCTGCTTTCCGCCTTGGCGCAGGGGCTCCGCCACGGCTTCCAGATCCTGAAGGGTGCGCGCCACCAGCAGCAGATCCCAGCCGGCAGCAGCAAAGCAGCGAGCGGCAGCGGCTCCGATGCCCCTTGATGCACCTGTGATCAAAACCGACGGCAAACCGAAAATGCTCCAGTTAAAACCTTAAGAACCCACGGAGGAATCTGTGGTGCCGGCACCGAGCACACGGCCCATGCGGCGGAATTTGTCATAGCGCTGCTGCAGGAGCGCCACTTCGCTGAGCTGGCCGAGCACGGCCAACTGCTCGATCAAGGCGTCCCTGAGTGTTTCCGCCGCCTGCAGCGGCCCCCAATGGTTGCCGCCTGAGGGCTCGCTCAGCACGACATCGATCAGCCCGAGTTGCAACAGGTCTGCGGCCGTGATCTTCAAGGCGGTGGCGGCAACAGGGGCCTTGGCCGCATCACGCCAGAGGATCGACGCGCAGGCTTCGGGGCTGGCCACGGTGTAGACGCTGTGCTCAAACATCATCAGCCGATCGGCCACACCGATGCCCAGCGCACCACCGGAGCCGCCCTCACCGATCACGGTGGCGATCACCGGCACCCGTAGCCGGAACATCTCGCGCAGGTTCACGGCGATCGCCTCCCCCTGGCCAAGCTCCTCGGCCAGCACCCCCGCATAGGCGCCTGGAGTGTCAATGAAGGTGAGAATCGGCAGCCGGAAGCGATCGGCGTGATCCATCAGCCGCATCGCCTTGCGGTAGCCCCCCGGGGAAGCCATGCCGAAGTTGCGGGCCACGTTCTCCTTGGTGTCCCGGCCCTTCTGATGGCCGATCAGCACGACAGGCTGTTCGCCGATGCGGCCCACCCCGCCCACCAGGGCCTGGTCGTCGGAGCCACGGCGATCGCCATGCAGCTCCAGCCATTCATCCGTGATCACCTGGATGTAATCCAAGGTGCTGGGGCGCTGCGGATGGCGGGCCACCTGGATCTTCTGAGCGGGGGTCAAGGCGCTGAAGATGTCCTCCCGGCGGCGGGCGGCAAGGGTTTCCAACTGCAGCAGTTGCTGGCTGACATCCACCTCGGAGTCCTTCGCCAGCTGCCGGATCTGCTCGATCTGCTCCTCAAGCTCCACGAGCGGCTTTTCGAAATCAAGCAGGGGGCGTCGGGCCATGGGAAGAAGGAAGGCGGGGGAGCGAGCCGGAAGGCTCAGGCGACGGCGGCGGCAAGCGGCGGAACCACTGGCTCAAGCCCGAGCGGCTGGAAGCCATGACGCAGGGAGGCGTTGCCAATCTGTTCCATCGATTCAACGGTGATGTTGTTGCGGCCCCAGCTGAAGTTGGTGTGCAAACCTTCAAATTCCAGCAACATCGCCTCTGCAAAACAAGCGAACATCTGGCGTTTGGGGTTGGCCATTTCAGCCACTTCCATCATCTGCCAGTCGATGTCGGTGAAGAACTCCACCACCCCACCCTTGAGCACATGCACCCCATCCCCCGCCGCCTTGGTGTCGAGGTTCTTGGGATAGCCGCCATCGATCATCAGGCAGGGCTTCTGCAGCCGCTCGCGATCGATCGTGAGCGTTTGGGGAAGGCTGGCGACCCACACCACCACATTGGCCTCCGCCAACGCGTCTTCAAGAGGAAGAATGCGGCCGCTGCCGAGTTCGCTTTGGAGGTCGAGCAGGCGTTGCCGCTGGCGCGCCACCAGGAGGAGCTCGCCCACGCCGGTGCGCTGGCTCAGCCAACGGCAGACGCCACTGCCGATGTCACCGGTGGCGCCCACCACCGCCACCTTGGCGGTGGAGAGGTCGATGCCAAGGAGTGGAGCGTTGATTTCCACCTGGCGGCAGATCACCCAGGCGGTGTGCGTATTCCCGGTGGTGAACCGCTCCCATTCCAGGGTGGTGGAACGAATCTGCTGAAACTTGGAGAGATCGAAGTTTTCAAAGATGATTGAAGTGAATCCCCCCAGGGCGGTGATCGCAATGCCGCTCTTCTGAGCCAGCTCCATGGCGTTCTGCACCTTGCGGGTGGCCGTTTTGAAGCGGCTCAGCATCTCCGGCACGAAGCAGGAGTCGATGTAGACGCCTTCGATGGTTTTACCCGTGAGGCTGGTGACACTGACCGTTTCCAGCAGCTGAGGCGGCGCGCTGCACCACACGTCCAGATCGCCGGCAGCGAACTCTTCGTGGCCGAGAGCTCCTGCCTTGCGACGTGCCTCTTCAAAGCTGCTGGAGTGACCGATCAGACCGAACATGGGAAATGCGTACCCTCAGGCTGAGGGGAAGGTGGCGGGGCCACAGGGTTGCGCACGCTACATCGGCGGTTGCGAACCTTGGCAGGCACAGCCCCCTCGAATCAGCCGATCAGGGCGGCAGCGGCCATGCGGGCAATCTCGCGGGTGGAGAAGCCGATCTCGGTGAGCGCTTCTTGGTAAGCAATCAGGAAATCCTCGATCAGGCTTTCCTTCTCCATGCCGATCACTGCGGCATCCCCCGCCACCTGCTCCAGCATGCGGCGCACGAGGGGCAGATTGTCACGGTTGGCCTGCTCAAGCTCGGCGCGGGAGGCTTCAAGATTGGCTTTCAGCCATTCCTGGCCATAGTTCAAGTGGGTGTATTCATCTTTGACCACACCCTCGGTGATCTTGCGAGCGAATGGATCGGCGACCGGAATGTAGATGTGATACGCCGAGATGGCGAAGGCTTCAATCAACAGGGCCTGAATCAGCAGGCAGGTGACCACCTTGCCTTCGGCGAGGGCCGCCTGGAAATTCCCGTGCAGCGGCAGGAAGAAGGTCTTGGCAAAGGGCATGTCTGCCGTGACGCTCAGATTGCGCGCGCAGGCCTGGAAGCCCTTCATGTGCTTGAGCTCCATGCGCGCCAGGCGCGCCAGTTCTTCGGCCTCATCGGGAAGCAGGGTTCCCAGTGACATGTAGTTGTCGTGAGCTTCCTGCTCACCCTCGATCACAATCGCGTTGATGCGGCTATAAGCGTCTTTGTAGAAGTCAGTAGTGAAGTCCGGCAGCCCGGCAAGATCGGCCCCGGCCACCTCGCCGGCGCCTAGGGATGACGTCTGTACGTCAAGGCTGATCGCCGGAGTGTCGAGCGAAGGCATCGAGAACAAATCGTGAAGGCTTTGACTGTAACCACCGCCAGCCAAAGCTGGTCTGCCGCCGTTCAGTCGCTACGCAGGCGCCCACGCGGCGGCCAGGGGCTGGCGAGCAGCGCGTCCAGCCGCTGACGCCAACCCGCCACCAGTCGCTCAAACAGTTGCTCGCCGAGGGCAGCACTGGCGCCGCGGGCATCGCCCACGACCCCCGTGGCGGATAGATCCGCCGTGAGCCAGGCCGTCGGTACGGCCCCCTCCAGGCTCCAGCCGCTGGGAGGTGGCGGCTGCAACTGGCCGTCGCAGGGGCGCTCAGGCCCCACCCATTCCGGTTGTAGATGCAGCATCAAGCTGGTTTCGGCCAGGCCGGCGTGCAGGCCATCGCTGCGCTCGGGCTCCGGCAGCAGGGCGCCGATTCCTTCCGGTCCGCTCCAGAGAAAACAGGGCAGCACCGCCAGCGCCGGATGGGCGGCGCGCAGCTGGCGGGCGGCCACCTGCAGCAGGGCGATCTGGCCGCCGTGGGCGTTGAAGAGCACAAGGCGCTGAAAGCCGGCGGCCGCCAGCTGGGCGCCGATCGTCATCACCTGGGCGATCAACAGCTCAGCCGGCAGGCTGCAGGTGCCGGGGAAAGCAGCGTGTTCGGGCGAGAAACCGAACCAGGACACCGGCAGCCGCCAGATCGGCAGGTCGTCCGCCAGGCCGGCAAGAACGGCATCGGCGACCCGGTCGGCGAACAGGGCATCGGTACCCAGCGGCAGATGGGGGCCGTGCTGCTCAATCGCGCCGAACGGCCAGAGCACGGTGCTGCCGGGACGGCTCGCCGCCGCGCGCACCTCAGGCCAGCTGAGCCGTTCCAGCGCTCGCTCCATCAGCCACCCTTGCTTTCGGCACTGATCCTTACAGTGGGTAACTGTCTGCTCCCTTGGACCATGGCCGGCTCCGGCAATCAGCAGCCGCGACAGTCCCAGGAAGGAAGCCGGCGTCCCGTGCCCCCGACGCCGCCGCGGCAGCCCGCAGGTGCCCCAGTGCGCAAGCCCCCCCAGGTGCTGCACATCAGCCGCAAGGACGACGAACCGGTGGCCGACACCAGTGCGCCGGTCACCGCTGACGCGCCCACGCCACTGGCCGCTCCCGTGGCCGTGCGGCCGGTGCCCCAGGCCCGCGAAACCGCCGCCAGCTCCGACGAGGACCGCTTCGAGACCGCCAGCCTCGAAGGGCTGACCATGGCCGACCTGCTGGGGCCTGCCCCGGAAACCGGCCGCAAGGCGGCACGCAACACACCAGCGGCCGCCGCCGCAGCGCCCGGCCAGGCGGCAGTGCCGGCCCGTCAGGTGGACGATTTCGATTTCGACGAGGAAGCCTTCCTCGCCGCGCTCGAAGAGAACGAGCCGGTGGGCGTCTCCGGCGAGGTGGTGCCCGGGGTGGTGATCGGCGTTGAAAGCGATGGGGTGTACGTGGACATCGGCGGCAAGGCGCCGGGCTTCATGCCCAAGAGCGAGTGCGGCCTCGGTGTGATCACCAACATCAAGGAACGCTTCCCCAAAGGCCTGGCGGTGGAGGTGCTTGTCACCCGCGAGCAGAACGCCGATGGCATGGTCACGATCAGCTGTCGTGCGCTGGAGTTGCGCAAGAGC